>JAWVFY010000289.1:0-10643 GCA_033855575.1 Solirubrobacteraceae bacterium | reverse complement strand
GCCACCCAGTGCATGGTCCAGCGCAAGCCGCGCTCGATGCGCATCCGCTACGAGGGCGAGCTGGGCCACGGGGTCACGGCCAAGGACCTGATCCTGGCCACCATCGGCCAGATGGGTGTCGCAGGCGCGACCGGCCATGTGGTCGAGTACGCCGGGCCGGCGATCGAGGGCCTGACGATGGAGGGCCGGATGACCGTCTGCAACATGACGATCGAGGGCGGAGGCCGGGCCGGCATGATCGCGCCCGACGAGCGGACCTTCGCCTGGCTCTCCGAGCGCGGCGTGGACATCGATCCCGCATGGCGTGAGCTGCGCACCGACGATGACGCGGTGTTCGACACCGAGATCGTGGTCGACGCGTCGGTGATCAGCCCGATGGTCACCTGGGGGACCAACCCCGAGATGGTCGTCGGCGTCTCCGACGCGGTCCCCGCGCCCAAGGACGACGGCGACGAGCGCGCGCTGGCCTACATGGGCCTGCGGGCGGGCACCCCGATCCAGGAGATCGCCATCGACCGGGTCTTCATCGGCTCGTGCACCAACTCCCGGATCGGCGACCTGCGGGCGGCGGCCGAGGTCGTCCGCGGGCGACGCGTGGCCGACGGGGTCGACGCGATGGTCGTCCCGGGCTCCGAGCAGGTCCGCGCCCAGGCCGAGCGCGAGGGCCTGCACGAGGTCTTCCGGGCGGCCGGGTTCGACTGGCGCAACGCCGGGTGCTCGATGTGCCTGGGCATGAACCCCGACATCGCCGCGCCGGGCGAGCGCGTGGCCTCGACCTCGAACCGCAACTTCGAGGGCCGCCAGGGCCGCGGGGCCCGCTCGCACCTCGTCAGCCCGCAGATGGCCGCCGCCGCAGCGGTCGCGGGGCACTTCGTCGACATCAGGACCTGGTCATGAGAGCCATCGAGACCATCACCGACCGCGTCGCCGTGCTCCTGCGCGATGACGTCGACACCGACCAGATCATCCCCAAGCAGTTCCTCAAGCGCGTGGAGCGCACCGGGTTCGGCGAGTTCCTGTTCTTCGACTGGGCCAAGGAGCCCGACTGGGACCTGCCGCGGACCCAGATCCTGGTGGCCGGCAAGAACTTTGGCTGCGGCTCGAGCCGCGAGCACGCGCCCTGGGCACTGGAGGACTACGGCTTCCGGGCGATCATCGCGCCCAGCTTCGCCGACATCTTCCGCTCGAACTGCATGAAGGTCGGGCTCCTGCCGGTGACCCTCGACGAGGCCGACGTGCGGGCGATCGCAGAGGCCGGCGAGGCCCAGGTCGACCTGGCGGGCCAGGAGGTCCGCTGGGCCGGCGGCTCGGCGCATTTCGAGATCGATCCCGAGACCAAGCACCGTCTGCTCAACGGGCTCGACGACATCGGCCTGACGCTCCAGCAGGACGCGGCGATCGCCGCCTACGAGGCGCAGCGCGAGCGCTCGGGTCCGGTGACCACGGCGCTGTGATGGCTGGCCGCTGCCGCTGACGGGTACGCTGTGCGAGCACGGCTTCGCCGTAGGGGAGGAGCCGCTTTGTCACAGGGAGGCAGACATGACCAGGCGTTCTCTCGCGCTCGGAGCCGCGCTTGCGGTCCTCGCGCTCGCTCCGTCGGCAGCATCGGCATGGGCTCCGGCCCCGGGGGCCATCCACCCGGGCGTGGAGCTGTTCACCAACGGCTCGCAGTGCACGGCGAACTTCATCTTCTCCGATGGCGCCAACACCTACATCGGCCAGGCCGCGCACTGTTCGGGCACCGGCGGCAACACGGCGACCAACGGCTGCACCAGCGGGTCGCTGCCGCTCGGGACGCCGGTGACGATCACGGGTGCCGACCACCCCGGCACGCTGGTCTACAACTCGTGGCTGACCATGCAGGCCCTGGGTGAGAAGGACGCCGAGACCTGCCAGTTCAACGACCTCGCGCTCGTTCAGGTCGACCCCGCAGACGTGGCGAAGATCAACCCGTCGGTCCCCGGGTTCGGCGGCCCGGTGGGAACGGCCAGCCTCGGCGGCCTGGGCACGACGGTCTACACGTACGGCAACTCCGAGCTGCGCGGCGGTGTCCAGAAGCTGAGCCCGAAGCAGGGCGTGTCGGTCCAGCGCTCGGCCGGCGGCTGGAGCACCGACGTCTACACGGTCACGCCCGGCATCCCCGGTGATTCGGGGTCGGGCTTCCTGACCGCGACGGGACAGGCGGCGGGTGTCCTCAGCACCGTCGCCATCGCACCGCTGGCCGGCTCCAACGGCGTGGGGGACCTGCCCAAGGAGATCGCCTACATGCAGGGCCACGGCGGCCCGGGCGCCAGCGTGGTCAACGGGACCCAGCCGTTCAACGGCAGCCTCGTCAACGCGATCGCCACGGCGCCTCTTAGCTAACGCCCGTGCGGGCCATCGGCGCCGGGGCAATATCGTCCGGCGCCGATGAGCCATCGCATCGCAGTCCTGCCCGGAGACGGCATCGGCCCCGAGATCACGGCCCCGACGCTGGAGATCCTCGACCGGCTCGGGGACTTCTCGTTCACCGAGCTGCCGTTCGGCGGCGCCTCGATCGACGCGCACGGCGTTGCGCTGACCGACGAGGTCCTCGCCGAGTGCCGCGGCTCGGACTCGGTGCTGCTGGCCGCCGTGGGGGGGCCCAAGTGGGACAGCACCGACCCGGCCGCCCCGCGGCCCGAGCAGGGCCTGCTGGGCCTGCGCAAGGCGCTCGGGCTGTTCGCCAACCTGCGCCCGGTCAAGGTCTTCCCGGCGCTGGCCGGCGCGTCCCCGCTGCGCGACGTCGAGGGCGTCGAGTTCCTGGTCGTCCGCGAGCTGACGGGCGGGATCTACTTCGGCGAGAAGACCCGCACGGCCGACGAGGCCTCGGACCTGTGCATCTACTCGCGCGCCGAGATCGAGCGCATCGCGCGCGTCGCCTTCCGGGCGGCGAAGTCCAAGGTGGTCAGCGTCGACAAGGCCAACGTGCTGGAGACCTCGCGGCTGTGGCGCGAGGTCATCAGCGAGCTGCACGCCCGCGAGTTCCCCAGCATCGAGCTCGAGCACCAGCTCGTCGACTCCTGTGCGATGAAGCTCGTCTCGGCCCCGCGGCACTTCGAGGTCATCGTCACCGAGAACATGTTCGGCGACATCCTCTCTGACGAGGCCGCGATGCTCACCGGATCGCTGGGGCTGCTGCCGTCGGCCTCGCTCGGCCAGGATGGGGATCCCGGCATGTTCGAGCCCGTCCATGGCTCGGCTCCCGACATCGCGGGCCGGGGGATCGCCAACCCGCTGGCCATGTTCCTCTCGGGCGCGATGATGCTGCGCCACCAGTTCGCTATGCAGGACGAGGCCTCGGCCCTAGAATCGGCGGTGGATCGCGCGCTAGCGGGCGGTCTTCGCACACACGACCTCGGCGGAACGGCCACCACCGCGCAGGCGGCAGCGGCCGTGCTCGAGCATCTGTAAGGAGCCCACGATGGACCCAGCGGACCTCATCTGGATGAACGGCGAGTTCGTTCCGTGGGAGGACGCCAAGGTTCACGTGCTCACCCATGGCCTGCACTACGGCACGGGCGTCTTCGAGGGGATCCGCTGCTACGACACCGAGATCGGCCCGGCGGTCTTCCGCCACGCCGAGCACCTCGATCGCCTGTTCAGGAGCTCCGAGCTGTACTACATGCCGGTCCCTTTCGAGCGCGAGGCGCTGCGCCAGGCGACGCTCGAGCTGATCGCCCGCAACGGCTTTCGCTCCTGCTACATCCGCCCGCTGATCAACCGCGGTTACGGGACGATGGGACTGTTCCCGCTCGACGCGCCCGTCGACGTCGCGATCGCGGTCTGGGAGTGGGGCGCCTACCTCGGCGAGGAGGGCAAGCGCAACGGCATCCGCGCGAAGGTCTCCTCGTGGCGGCGCATCAGCCCCGACTCGCTGATCCCGCAGGCCAAGGCCACCGGCCAGTACCTCAACTCGATCCTCGCCAAGGTCGAGTCCCACAAGGCCGGCTACGAGGAGGCGATCCTCCTCGACGACCAGGGTCGCGTCTGCGAGGGCTCGGGCGAGAACATCTTCGTCGTGCGCGAGGGCGTCGTGGCGACGCCGCCCCAGTCCGCGTCGATCCTCGACGGCATCAGCCGCAAGTCGATCATCCACATCATGCGCGACCTCGGCATCGAGGTCGTCGAGCGCGACATCGCACGCGCCGAGCTCTACCTGGCCGACGAGGTCTTCGTCTGCGGGACCGCCGCCGAGCTCACGCCGCTGCGCGAGATTGACGACCACACGATCGGCTCCGGCGTGCCCGGCGAGATCACCCGCGCGGCGCAGGCCGGGTTCGAGGACGCCCTCCACGGGCGCACCGAGCGCTACCGCGAGTGGCTGGACCCGGTGCCGCTCGAGCTCTACGAGGCGGCGGCCACGTCCGAAGCGGTGGCATGAGGTCCGGTCGGCGAATTCCGGGGCGGTGCTCGCGCTAGCCGCGCGCGCACCGCTGCCCTGATCTCGCCGGCCACCGCTTCGAAAGGACGTACCCGATGACCACCATCCAGCTCTACGACGCCACCCTGCGCGACGGCATGGGCGGCGGCGGCCTGTCGCTGACCGCCGGCGAGAAGGTGCGCGTCGTGCACCGCCTGGACGAGCTCGGGATCGACCTCATCGAGGCCGGGTTCCCGGCCTCGAACCCCAAGGAGGCCGAGCTCTTCGAGCTACTGGCCGCCGAGCCGCTGCGCCACGCCGAGATCGCCGCCTTCGGGATGACGCGCCGCCGCGGTGTCTCGGCCGAGCAGGACGAGGGCCTGCTCGTGCTCGCTGGGTGCTTCGCCCCGGTCTGCACGCTGGTCGGCAAGGCGTGGACGCTGCACGTCGAGACCGTCGTGCGCGTCGACCGCGACGAGAACCTCGCGATGATCGCCGAATCGATCGCCTTCCTGGCCGCTCGGGGCAAGCGCGTGCTCTTCGACGCCGAGCACTTCTTCGACGGCTGGCGCGCCGACCGCGACTACGCGCTGGCCTGCGTGCGGGCCGCCGCCGGCGCGGGCGCCGAGCGGCTGGTGCTGTGCGACACCAACGGGCCGTCGCTGCCCGGCCAGATCGCCGCCGCCGTCAACGACGTCGCTGCCGCGCTGCCGGGCGTGGCGCTGGGCATCCACTGCCACAACGACGCCGAGTGCGCGGTGGCCAACACGCTGGCCGCCGTCGAGGCCGGGGCCACGCAGGTGCAGGGCACGATCAACGGTATCGGCGAGCGGACCGGCAACGCGAACCTCGTCTCGATCATCGCCAACCTGCAGCTGAAGATGGGCCGCGAGGTGGTCGCCCCGGAGCAGCTCGGCCGGCTGACCGAGGCCGCGCACTATGTCGACGAGCTGCTGAACCGCAATCCGGCGGCCAACCAGCCCTACGTCGGCAAGCACGCCTTCGCCCACAAGGCGGGGATGCACGCCGCCGGAGTGCGGGCGGACGCGACGACGTTCGAGCACATCGACCCGGCGCTGGTCGGCAACCGCCGCGACCTTCTGGTCTCCGAGCTGGCCGGGCGCGGCACGGTGACCGAGAAGGCGGGTGGCGCGGGCATCGCGGTCGACGACGCGGTGGTCTCGCGGATCGTCGAGCGCGTCAAGGCGCTGGAGCATGCCGGCTATCAGTTCGAGGCCGCCGACGCGAGCTTCGAGCTGCTGCTGCGCCGCGAGGCCGGCGTCTACGAGCCGCTGTTCCGGCTGGAGTCCTGGCGTTGCATCGTCGAGCAGCGGGCCGACGGCAAGGTCGAGACCGAGGCGACGATCAAGATCTGGCTCGACGGCGAGCGCTACGTCCGCACCGCGGAGGGCAACGGCCCGGTCCACGCGCTGGACCGCGCCCTCCGCGACGCGATCGGCGAGATCCATCCGCATCTGAAGGACATCGAGCTCGTCAACTTCAAGGTACGGATCCTCGACGAGACCCACGGCACCGACGCGGTCACGCGCGTGGCCATCGATGCCTCCGACGGCACCGACACATGGGGGTCGATCGGGGTCAGCGAGAACATCATCGCCGCGTCGTGGGGCGCCCTGGTGGACTCGCTGGAGTTCGGCATGCAGCCCGGCCGGCGGCCGGAGCCCTCCGGGTCGCAGGTTCGCGCTTGATCCCGCTCTCCCGGCCGGTCATCGGCGCGCGTGAGGAGGAGCTCGTCCTCGAGGTGCTGCGCTCCGGGCAGCTGTCGCTCGGCCCCCGCGTGCCGGCCTTCGAGCAGGCGTTCGCCGCGCGCGTCGGCGCGGCCCACGGCTGTGCCGTGTCCAGCGGGACCGCCGGGCTGCACCTGGCGCTCCGCGCCGCCGGCGTGGCGGAGGGCGACGAGGTCGTCACGTCGCCGCTGTCGTTCGTCGCGTCGGCCAACGCCGTGCTGTTCGAGCGCGCGCGCCCCGTCTTCGCCGACGTCGATCCGGTCACTCTGAACCTCGACGTCGACGCCGCGCGCGCCGCCGTCACCGACCGGACGGCGGCGCTGCTGCCGGTCCACATCTTCGGCTACCCGGCCGACACGCCGGCGTTCGAGTCCTTCGGGCTGCCGATCGTCGAGGACGCCTGCGAGGCGCTGGGTGCGGTCCACGCCGACGGCACGGCGGTCGGCTCGCGCGGGCATGCCGCCGTCTTCGCGTTCTACGCCAACAAGCAGATGACCACCGGCGAGGGCGGGATGGTGCTCACCGGGGACGCGGCGGCCAAGGAGCGGATGGACTCCGAGCGCAACCAGGGCCGCGCGCCCGACATGGACTGGCTCGACCACGACCGGCTGGGCTTCAACTACCGCCTGACCGACATGGCCTGCGCGCTGGGCCTCGCCCAGCTCGAGCGCCTCGACGACCTGCTGACGGCGCGGGGTCGCGTGGCGGCGGGCTACCGGGAGACTCTGGCGGGCATCGAGGGGCTCGGCCTGCCGGCGCCCGACGAGGGCCAGGCGCGTCGCGGCTGGTTCGTGTTCGTCGTGCAGCTGCCCCACGGCCACGACCGCGACGAGGTCATCCGTGCGCTGCGAGAGCGCGGAGTGCAGTCCAAGCCCTACCTGCCGGCCATCCACCTGATGAGCTTCTACCGCGAGCGCTTCGGCCACCGCGAGGGGGAGTTCCCGGTCTGCGAGGACATCGCCGCGCGGTCGGTCGCGCTGCCGTTCTTCCCGGGCCTGACCGAGGGCGAGATCGCCGAGGTCGCGGCCGCGCTGCGCGCCGTGCTCGGCCAGTAGCCTCGGCCGCAGATGTCGCGCTTCTCCGAGCCCCAGCACGAGCACTTCCGGGCGCTGAACACATCGCTGGCCTTCGACCAGCGGCTGTGGCCCCACGACATCGCCCAGTCGCGCGCCCACGCGCGGATGCTCGCCGCCCGCGGGATCATCGAGGAGGCCGACCGCGACGCGCTGCTCGTGGGGCTCGAGGCGGTGGAGGGCGAGCTGGCCGCTGGCACGTTCCCGTTCGCCGCCGACGACGAGGACATCCACATGGCGATCGAGCGGCGGCTGACCGAGCTCGCCGGGCCGGTGGGGGGCAAGCTGCACACGGCGCGGTCGCGCAACGACCAGGTGGCGACCGACGTCGCGCTGTTCACGCGAGCGGCGGCCGAGGGGCACACCGCAGCGATCGACGCGCTGTGCACGGCGTTGCTCGAGGCGGCCGAGCGCCACCTCGACTGGCCACTGCCCGGCTACACCCACCTCCAGCGGGGTCAGCCCGTCTACCTGTCTCACCACCTGCTGGCCTACGTGTGGATGCTGCTGCGCGACCGCGATCGCTTCCGCTTCGTCGTCTCCCAGACCGTCGCGCTGCCGCTGGGCGCCGGCGCACTGGCGGGCACCAACTTCGACACCGACCGCGGGATGGTCGCGGCCGAGCTGGGGTTCGGGCGCGTCGCCCCCAACTCGATGGACGCGGTCGCCAACCGCGACTTCGTGCTCGACCACCTCAACGCCGCGGCCACGTGCGCGACGCACCTGTCGCGGCTCGGCGCCGAGATCGTGCTGTGGTCGACCGAGGAGTTCGGGTTCCTGACGCTGGCCGACGCCTGGACGAGCGGCTCGTCGATCATGCCCCAGAAGAAGAACCCAGACGCCGCCGAGCTGCTGCGGGGCAAGGCGCCGCGCATCGTCGGCCACCTCGTCGGCCTGCACGGCGTGCTGCACGCGCTGCCGCTGACCTACAACAAGGACCTCCAGGAGGACAAGGAGCACCTCTTCGACGCCGTCGACACCCTCGAGCTGTGCCTGTGGGCGGCCCGCGGCATGGTGCAGGGTGCGACGTTCCACCGCGAGCGGATGGCGGCAGCGGCGTCCGACGAGCTGATCGCCGCCACCGACCTCGCCGACCTGCTGGTCAAGGGCGGCACGCCGTTTCGCGAGGCACACGGCGTCGTCGCGGGCCTCGTCCGCCGGGCGACGTCCGGTGAGGGCTCGCTGCGCGTGCTCGTCGAGGCGGAGCTGGGGCCCGAGGCGGGCGCGGTGCTCGAGCAGTCGGCCTGGCTGGAGTCCAAGGTCTCGGAGGGCGGCACGTCGCTGGCCCGCGTGCGCGAGCAGCTGCAGGCCGCGCACGCCGCGCTCGCCGGATGACCGCCGCGTCGCGCGAGCTCTTCGCACGACCGGTCGTAGAGGTGGCCCGCGAGCTCGTCGGCTGGACGGTCCGTCACGGGCCGTGCGCGGGTCTGATCGTCGAGACCGAGGCCTACCACGAGCAGGAGCCGGCCTGCCACGCCTACGTCGGCCGCACCGGCCGGACCGAGACGCTGTTCGGGTCGCCGGGCACGGCCTACGTCTATCGCTCCTACGGCATCCACGCGCTGCTCAACGCGGTCTGCGAGCCCGCGGGCGTCGGCGCCGCCGTGCTCATCCGCGCGCTCGAGCCGACGGAGGGTCTGCACCTAATGCGCGAGCGGCGCGGCTGGGACCGGCCCGAGGACCTGTGCTCGGGGCCGGGCAAGCTCACGCAGGCGCTGGGCATCGGCCTGGAGCTCAACGGGACCGACCTGCTGAGCGGCGGGCCGATCGCCCTGGAGCCGCCGGGCACATCCGCCGCGGAAGGCGTGGTCGTCGGGCCGCGGATCGGCATCACCAAGGCGGTCGAGCTGCCCTGGCGCTTCTGTGCGGCCGGCAGCCGCAGCGTGTCGCGGCCCCGGCCCGCCGCCCCCTAGGGGGTCGTCTGGGTGCCGGGACTGGCGCCGCCGTTGCCCGGGCTCGCGCCGCCGGTCGTTGACGGCGAGGTCGTCGTGCCGCCGGAGGGCGGCGCGGCCGGCGTGGTGGCGGGCGCCGGCGTCGTGGGGCTCTGTCCGCCGCCGGTCGCGGGCGTCGTGGCGGTCGTGCCGCCGGTCGACGGCGCGGCACCGGTCGCCGGGACGCCGCCAGACGTCGCCGGTGCTGCCGGGATGGTGGTGGTGACCGTCGGGGCCGGCAGGCCCTTGCGGCGGCGCTCGGCGGCCAGGTGCTGCTGGTCGATCGAGATGGCCGAGACCATGAACGCCCGCCAGATCTCGGCCGGGAACGTCCCGCCCTCGACGGGTGCGCCGCCGAAGTCGGTCTTCATCGACTTGGTGGAGTTGGGGTAGCCGACCCACACGGCGACCGTGTACTTCTGGGTGAAGGCGACGAACCAGGCGTCGCCGTAGTTCTCGGTCGTACCGGTCTTCCCGGCGATGAAGACGCCGGGGATCTGCGCCTTCGTCCCGGTGCCCATCGACACGACCGTCCCCATGATCGGGACCTCGGTGTCGGCCAGCTGCCGGGAGACGACGGGCACGAGGCGCGTCTTGTTCTCGGCGATGGTCTTGCCGTTGCCGCCGGTGATCTCGTCGATCCCGACCGGCCCGCCGTCGTGGGCGCCGAGCGTTCCCTCGACGCGGTCGCCGCGGTGGGCGAGTGTCTCGTAGGCGTGGGCCATGTCGAGCACGGTCACGCCCTGCTTGAGGCCGCCGAGGGTGATCGCCGGGTTCGTCGACACGGGGGTGCGGATGCCCATCGCGGTGGCCATGCGCGAGATCCGGTGGAAGCCGGTGTGAAAGCCGACGTCGGCGAACACGGAGTTGTCGGAGTAGGTCAGCGCGCGAGCGAGCGTCGAGACGCCGACGTAGTTGCCCTCGAAGTTGTTGACGACGAAGTGCTCCTTGCCGTGCGTGTGCGGCACGACGAAGACCTTGCGCCTCGACGTCCACACCGAGGACGGGGAGATCCCCTTGCGCAGCGCCGCCGCCAGCACGAACGGCTTGAAGGCCGAGCCGGGCTGACGCTGGCCCTGGGTGGCCAGGTTGAACGGCGTCGTCGTGTAGTCCGGGCCCCCGACCATCGCCCGCACGTCGCCGGTGCGGTTGTCGACCGCCACCAGCGCCGCCGTCGGGCCGTTGGGGTTGGTCATGTAGGCCTTGACGGCGTTCTCGGCCGCCGCCTGCAGGTCGAGGTCGATCGTCGTGCGCACCCGCCAGCCGCCGCGGAAGACGCGCTGGGGGCCGTAGCGGTCGACGAGCTGCTGGCGCACCCAGTTGTTGAAGTAGCCGAGCTGCAGCCGCTGGTTGGGATCGGACGGGCTGACGACGCTGAACTGCTCCTGCGGGGGCTGGATCGACGGCGGCGCCGTGTCGCCCAGGGCGCGGTCGTAGTCCGAGCGGGTGATGTAGCCCTGCTCGAGCATGTCCTTGAGGACCAGGTTGCGCCGCAGCAGGGCGGCGTGCC
>JAWVFY010000288.1:0-3269 GCA_033855575.1 Solirubrobacteraceae bacterium | reverse complement strand
CACGGTCGCCAGCTCCGGGAGCGAGCCCGCTGACATACGTGTCAGCCGCCGCTGATGGGCAACCGCATGATGACGAGGTCGGCGTCGACGGGCAGCTCGCGCACCTGCTCGGCGTGGCCCTCGCCCGCGGAGACCATCCCGAAGTAGCCCAGCTCGAGCTGGGCGCGGAACTCGGTGACCGCGCGCTCGACGGCGTCGGTGTCCCCGGCCGTCCACTCGGCGAGCGTCGTGTGACCGGTGCAGTCCATCCGGATGAGTCGGCTCATGGAGCGATCCTACGCCCGCGGCCCAGCGGGGGATCAGAGGCCGAGCTGCTCGCGCACCAGGCGCGTGACCTCCTGGCCATCGGCGCGCCCGCGCGTCTCCTTCATCACGTGGCCGACGATGACGCCCACCGGCTTGAAGTCGCCGCCGCGCAGCTTCTCGGCCACGTCGGGATGAGCTTCGAGAGCGGCCGCGACGAGCGAAGCGAGCTCGTCACCGCCGCCAATGGCCCCCAGGCCCTCGGCCTCGACGATCGCCCGCGGGTCGCGGATCGGCGCGTCGGGATCGGCCAGCCGCGCGAGCACCTGCTGGCCCCCGTCGCGGCTGATCTCGCGGGCCTCGACCATCGCCACGACGGTGGCCAGCGCCGCCGGCTGCACCCGCAGCGCGGTCTCCTCGTTGAGGATCCAGTTGGCCAGGGCGGCCGGCGCCACCGAGTCGGCCGCCAGCGCGGCCTCGAACTGGTCGCCCAGCTCGGCGCGGAAGGCCAGCAGCTGCGCGACGTCCTCGGCGAGGCCCAGGCCGGCCAGCCGCTCGGCGCGGGCCGCGGGCAGCTCGGGCATCGCCGCGCGGGCGCGCGTGAGCATCTCCTCGGTGATGGCGATGGGGACGAGGTCGGGCTCGGGGAAGTAGCGGTAGTCGTGGGCCTCCTCCTTGGAGCGCAGCGAGGTGATCCGCTCGGTCCGCGGATCGAAGTGCAGCGTCTCCTGGACGACCGCGCCGCCGCCGCGGACGATCTCCTCCTGGCGAGCGATCTCGGCGTTGATGCCGCGCTCGATGAACCGGAAGGAGTTCATGTTCTTCAGCTCGGTCTTGGTGCCCAGCTCGGTGGTGCCCGCCGGGCGGATCGAGACGTTGGCGTCGCAGCGCAGCGAGCCCTCGTCCATGTTGACGTCGCTGACGCCGAGCTGACGCAGCGTCACGCGCAGGAGCGAGAGCCACTCGCGCGCCTGCTCGGCGCTGCGGACGTCCGGCTCCGACACGATCTCGACCAGCGGCGTCCCGCAGCGGTTGCAGTCGACGATCGAGGCGTCCGAGCCGTGGATCCGCCCGCTGGCACCGACGTGGACGAGCTTGGCCGCGTCCTCCTCGAGGTGCACGCGGTGGATGCGCACGTCGCCCAGCCGCCCGCCGCGGTTGAGCGGTTCGTCGTACTGGCTGATCTGGTAGGCCTTGGGGTTGTCGGGATAGAAGTAGTTCTTGCGGTGGAAGATCGACGTCGGCGCGATCTCCGAGCCCAGTGCCATCCCGATCATCAGGCCGAAGTGGATCGCCTCGGCGTTGACGACCGGCAGCGCGCCGGGCAGGCCGAGGCAGACCGGGCAGCAGTGGGTGTTGGGCTCGTCGCCGAAGCTCAGCGCGCAGCCGCAGAACATCTTGGTCCGCGTCGCCAGCTGGACGTGGATCTCCAGGCCGATGACCGGCTCGAAGTCGAGGGTCACCCCTTGCCTCCGTCCGGTTGGCGCCCTGATGCCGGTGACGGGCCTCCGGCCCGTTGAGACCTTGCCCTCGAGCCGTCGAAGCCGATCGCCTGCTCGAGCGCGTAGGCGGTGTCGAGCATCCGGTACTCGCTGAACGCGGGGCCGGCGAGCTGGAACCCGACCGGTAGGCCCTCGCTGAGGCCGCTGGGGATCGACAGCGCCGGGATCCCGGCCAGCGGCATCGGCACCGTGCAGTAGTCGTTGAGGTACATCGCCAGCGGGTCGGCGGTCTTGGCGCCCAGCTCGAAGGCGACCGTCGGGCTGGTGGGCGTGACGATGAAGTCGAACTGCTCGAAGGCGGTGTGGAAGTCCTCGGCGATCTTCGTCCGCACCTGCTGGGCGCGCCCGTAGTAGGCGTCGTAGTAGCCGCTGGACAGCGCGTAGGTCCCGATCAGGATGCGGCGCTTGACCTCGGCACCGAAGCCGTCGTGGCGCGTCTCGGTGTACATCGACAGCAGGTCGTCGGCATCGGCGCGCAGGCCGTAGCGCACGCCGTCGTAGCGGGCGAGGTTCGCGCTCGCCTCGGCGGGCGCGATCACGTAGTAGGCGCTCAGGCCATGCGGCGCGTGGGGCAGGCGGCAGGTCTCCACCACGGCGCCGAGCTCCTCTGCCAGGGCGAGCGTGGCGCGGAAGGAGGCGAGCACGCCGTCCTCGATCCCCTCCCCCGTGAGCTCCTCGGGCACGCCCAGCCGGATGCCGTCCAGGCGCTCGGCGCTGGGCATCCTCGGCTCGTCGGGGAACGCGAGCGAGGTCGAGTCGCGCGGATCCGCCCCGGTCATGTGGCTGAACAGCAGCGCGCAGTCGGTGACGTCGCGCGTCAGCGGGCCCGCCTGGTCGAGCGACGACGCGAAGGCGATCATCCCGTAGCGGCTGACGGTGCCGTAGGTCGGCTTGAGGCCGACGATCCCGCACAGCGCGGCGGGCTGGCGGATCGAGCCGCCGGTGTCGGTGCCGAGCGCCCAGGGCACCAGGCCGGCGGCGACCGCCGCGGCGCTGCCGCCGCTCGAGCCGCCGGGGACGCGCGTGCGGTCCCAGGGGTTGAGCACCGGCCCGTAGGCCGAGTTCTCGTTCGACGAGCCCATCGCGAACTCGTCCTGGTTGGTCTTGCCCAGCAACGGGGCGCCGGCGGCCGCGAGCTGGGCGACGACCGTCGCGCTGTAGGGCGGGCGGTAGTCCTCGAGGATCCGCGAGCCGGCCTGGCTCGGAACGCCCTCGGTGCAGAAGAGGTCCTTGACACCGAGCGGCACGCCCTTGAGCGGCCCTGCAGGATCCTCGGCGGGTGCCTCGTCGGCGATCCACAGGAACGCGTTGAGCTCGTCGGCGACGGCCCGCTCGCGGTAGGCGCCGAACAGCTCGGCGGCGCTGAAGTCGCGGCCCAGCCGCTCGATGGCTTGTGCGGCGGTGAGGTCGATCATGCCTGCGGGCTGGGCACCAGGAAGCCGCCGTCCTGAGTGGCCGGCGCCTGCGCGAGGATCACGTCGCGCGGGAGCGACGGCTGGGGCTCGTCGGGGCGCAGCGCGTTGG
>JAWVFY010000287.1:0-8510 GCA_033855575.1 Solirubrobacteraceae bacterium | reverse complement strand
TCCGCGCGACGCAACCGTGCCTCGCTGCGAACAAGGCCTTCGTGCTCCGCATCCATGAGCCTCCCATCGACCGCATCATCATCGGAGACGAGCGGCAGATGCAGTAGTCCGGCTCGATTACGTCGTCTGACCTAACCGGAACCCCTTAGTGGTCTAGGAGCCGATCTCCTTCGAGCGCAGCGCGGTGGCGATGGCCTGACCGCGGGTGTGGGCACCGAGCTTGGCCATCGCGTTCTGGATGTGTGTTCGCACCGTCGACGGCGACAGGACGAGCCGCTCGGCGATCTGCTCGCCACTGAGACCCTCGGCGAGCAACATCAGCATCTCGCTCTCCCGCGGAGACAGCGCCATGACGAGATCGGTCACGTCCTGGCCGGTGCCGAGCAGCCGGAGCGCCTTGCCGGCAGGATCGCGCTCGCAGTGGATGTGGCTGCGGACGCAGCGCTCGGCCCCATCGCTTGGACGGGTGATGCGATAGCGCACCTCAACCGCCGTGCCGTCTCTGATGATGCGCTGCAATGCGTCGTCCAAGACCTCCCGATCCTCGGGATGCACGATCTCCTGGAAGACCTCCCGGCTCGGCATGAAGTTGTGGGGATCGACGCCGTAGAGATCCAGATACCCCTCCGACCAGTACATCTCGCCGGTGGCGAGGTCGAGCTCCCACGTGCCCATGCCGGCCAGCTGCAGCGCATGACGGTGCCGCACGTCGCGGGAGCTCGGCGGCGTCCCGCCGATCGGGGGATCGACGGTCGCAGCGGAGCTTTCGACGCCCTCCCGCTCTCGTGCGGCGCGTGATCCGGCGAGTCCACCCACGACGAGGAACGCGCACCCTCGGGCGAGATAGCCGCGAACGCCGAGGTCAACGCCCCTGATCTGGGCCCAGGCCGCCACCACTGCGAGGGCAAGGCCACCAGTCGCAAGTCCAGCTGTTGCACCCACGCTGCGCGCCACGAGCACGATCGGGATGAAATAGAGCCCGTCCCAGAGCGCGAGGCGATCGGAGTCGGCCAGCAGCGTTGCCGAGATCGCGGCGAACAGAGCGCCGGCCACCAATGTCCCAGTCCGTGGCGAAGCACCTCGGTGTCGGGACAGTGCCAACACGCCAGAAGCGTGACTCCCTTCGTGCCAACAGTCAAACGCACCTGTATCCGGTCCGAGCGAGATCGGAGCGCGCGACGAGCTCGCGGTCCGTCAGGGAGGATGCGGCGATGGCCTGGCGATCGAAGCGCCCCTCCCCCGTCCGCACCGCCATGCTGGCGGCGGTGGTCATCGCCACGGCGAGCGCCGGCCCGGCGGGCGCCGCGGGGCTGCCCTGGATGGACACCCACAAGTCCGCCAACCAGCGGGCCAAGGAGTTCGTGGCTGCCCTCACGCTCGAGGAGGAGGTGGCGATCATGCACGGGATCGGCGGAGAGACCGGCTCGGGCTTCGTCGGCGAGCACACGGGCGCGGTCCCGCCGATCACGCGCGTCGCGTTCCCCGGTCTGCACACCACCGACGGGCCGCTCGGCGTCCGCCAGCACGCGCCCGCGACTGCTCTGCCGTCCGGCCCCGCACTCGCCGCGACCTGGGATCCCAAGCTCGCCCGCAGCTACGGCGTCGTGCTCGGTAGCGAAGCGCGAGCCTTCAACAACGACATCGTCTTCGGGCCGATGACGAACATGGTCCGGCTCGAGGAGGCGGGCCGCAACTTCGAGGGCCTCGGCGAGGATCCGTACCTGGCCTCCCGGCTCGTCGTCGCCGACATCGACGGCATCCAGAGCCAGCACGTGCTGGCCGATGTCAAGCACTTCGCCGCGAACAACTTCGAGGCCAACCGCGAGACCGTCGACGAGACGATCAGCGACCGCACGCTGCACGAGCTCTACCTGCCGGCCTTCGAGGCGGCGGTCAAGCAGGGGCACGTCGCGACGTTGATGGCGGCCTACAACCAGGTCAACGGCGCCTACATGGCCGAGAACTGCCCGTTGACCGAGCACGTGCTGCGCGACGAGTGGCACTTCGGCGGGTTCGTGGTCTCGGACTACGACTCGACGCACGGATCGGTCAAGGACGTGACCTGCGGGACAGAGATCGAGTTCCCGACCGGCCAGAACTACAACGCCCTGGTGGGCGACGTGCAGGCGGGGCGCATCAAGAAGGCGCTGATCGATCGCGCGGTGACCCGCATCGCGCGCACGATGTTCCGGTTCGGTCTCTTCGACCGGGCGGCGTGCGCGAACGTCAACAGCTGCACGCCGATCGACGTCCCGGCCGGCGCGCGCGCCGCCCGTACGATCGCCACCGCCGGCGGTGTGCTGCTCAAGAACGACAACGCGACCCTGCCGTTGGACCCGGCGAAGGTCCACAGCGTCGCGATCGTCGGCAGCGCGGCGAGCAAGGTCGACGCGGGCGGCGGTTCGTCGCTCGTGCAACCCGCGCTCACGGTCACCCCCGCTGCCGGCATCGCCGCCCGTGCGCAGAAGGCGGGCATGACCGTCGTGACGGACGCCTCCGGCACCTCGGCGGGAGCGGCCGCGGCGGCGGCGCAGGCCGACGTCGCGATCGTGGTCGTCGGGGACTCGCTGACCGAGGCCTATGACCGCCCGTGCCTACTGCTCAGCTGCGCCGGGAACCTCGACGCCCAGCCCGATCCCGACGCCGAGGTGATGGCCGCCGTCAGCGCCAACCCGCGCACGGTCGTCCTCGTGCAGTCCGGCGAGCCCGACATCTTCCCGTGGCTCGCTCAGGTGCCGGCGGTCCTCGAGGGCTGGTACAGCGGGGAGGAGGACGGCGCCGCGATGGCCGCGCTGCTGTTCGGCGACGCCAACCCCTCCGGGCGCCTGCCGGTCTCGTTCCCCAAGCAGCAGGGCGACACCGCGGTGCAGCCCGGCCCGCAGTACACCCCGAGCGGCCCGATCGTCGGCGTCACCGGCGCCAAGGCCGACTACTCCGAGGGCGTCTTCACCGGTTACCGGCATTACGACAAGGCGGGCATCGCGCCACAGTTCGCGTTCGGCTACGGCCTCAGCTACACCACGTTCGCGCTCAGCCGGCTGTCGGTCCGTCGCTCGGGCTCGCAGGCCAAGGCGACGTTCACCGTCACCAACACCGGCGCGCGCGCCGGGTCCGACACGCCGCAGCTCTACGTCGGCGCGCCGAAGCACAACCCGCTCGACGAGCCGGTCAAGCAGCTCCGCGGCTTTGCCAAGATCAGGCTGGCACCCGGAGCGAGCCGCAAGGTCACGCTCCCGGTCGACCTGCGCGCGATCTCCTACTGGGACACCGGCCGCCAGGCCTGGGCCCGGCAGCCCGGCTGCCACCCGGTCCTGGTCGGAGAGTCAGCGACCGACATCCGCCTCAAGGGCCCGACCGTCGGCCCGGCCGGCGCGCGCTGCATCGTGACCATCGGCGCCTGAACCGGTCAGGTGAGGCGGGCGATAGCTCTCTCATAGGAAGCAGCAGCCCTCGCCCCGGTAGGTCGGGACCTCGTCGACGACACGGTCACCGGACACGAGGAAGAGGCTGGTGAAGCGCTCGCACAGCTCGCCCGCCTTCGCGTGGCGCATCCAGACGCGATCGCCGACGCGCAACGCTGCGGCCGCTCGCCCGAGCAGCGGCGTCTGCGCCTCGCCGGCGGCCTCGCGGGGGTCGAGCCGGAGCCCCGGCGGATACATGGGCTCGGGCAGGCGGTCGGTGCCAGGCGGACCGGAGGCGACGTAGCCGCCCCCGAGCGCCGTCGCGACTCCCGGCGAGGGCCGGCGGACCACCGGCAATGCGAAGAAGGCCGCGGGCGCAGGCGTGAAGCGGCGATAGGTGTCGAACAGCGCGGGCGCGAGCAGTCCCGAGCCTGCCGCGACCTCCGTCACGGCGGGCTCGCTCGCCGAGCTCTCGACGCTGCCCGTGCCGCCGGCGTTGACGAACTCGAGCGGGCCGGCGAGCTCCTGCACGCGAGCCACCGCCTCCGCGCGCCGCTCGCGCAGCTCGCGCGTGGAAGCAGCCTGCATCGCCCGGATCATCGTGGCGCCGATTCGCTTGCCACGCGGTGCGTCGCCGACCCCGGCGATCTGGCTCTCGTAGGCCATGATCCCGACGAGCTGCAGCTCGGGCCGGCGCAGCACCTCTGCGGCGAGCGAGGCGAGCGCCTCCGGACCGTGCAGCGGCGAGCGCCGGGCGCCGATCCGCACCCGGCCGCCGAGCAGGTGAAGGCCAGCGTCGAGCTCGATGCAGACCCGCACCGGCCGCTGAACGGTCGCGCCGGTGGCGACGATGAGGTCGAGATGCTCGACGCTGTCGGCCATCACGGTGACCGGCGCGCCCCCGCGGGCGAGACGCTCGAGCGCGCGACGGTCGGCGGTCGGGTAGCCGACCACGAGGTCGTCGAAGCCGTGGTCGGCGAGCCACAGCGCCTCGGGCAGGGTGAGGGCCAGGATGCCGAGGAAGCCGGGCGGGCCGTCGAGGACACGCCGCTGCAGCGCGCGGCAACGCACCGACTTGCTCGCCAGACGCAGCGGCTTGCCCGTCGCACGGCGCACGAGGTCGGACGCGTTGGCGTCGAAGCCGTCGAGGTCGACGCAGGCGAACGGCGCCGTGAGGTCGGCGCAGGCACGCTCGAGCCGCTCGTGCTGGCTGGTCATCATCGGGCGCGACCGTACGGTGCGCCCCGCCCGAACAGAAACACCGATCTCGGCCGGATTGACTATCGAGAAGTTGTCAGCCGAGCTCGGGGTGCTCGATCGCGCGCACGAGCTCGGTCTCCCGCTCGCGCACGGCGCGGGCCGCTTCGAGGAAGCGATCGACGAGCGGGCCGCGCGTGTCCTCGCGCCACGCGATCGCCAGCTCGGTGCCCGGGCCGTCCTCGATGGGCACGTAGCGCACGCTGGGGTGCGGCGTGTAGCGAGCGGACGCCGCGCTCGTGATCACGCAGGCGAGACCCGCGGAGACGAGCGAGAGCTCCTCGGTCACGGAGTGGGCGTGCAGGACCCGGCCCGCCTCCCCCGGCTCGCGGAAGGCGTCGAGCGTCCAGAACGCCTGGGCGGCCGCATCGGCGGTCTCCTGCATGGCGATCGGCTCCGCCAGGAGCTCCTGCACGGACACAGCCGCGCGCCGGGCCAACCGGTGCCCAGACGGCAGCGCGACGAGCAGCGGCTCGACGAACAGCACCTCGAGGGCGATCCCCGTGGCGGTGATCGGCGGGCGCACGAACGCGACATCGGCGGCGCCACCGGCGAGGCCCGCCGTCCGGTCCTCGTAGCCGTACTCCCGCAGCTGCACCTCCACGCCGGGCTGGCTGCGGGCGAACTCGTCGAGCATCGGGCGCGTCAGCTCGAGCGCGGCGCCCACGACGTAGCCGAGGCGCAGCGTCCCGGATTCCCCGCGGACCAGCCGCCGCGCCGCCTCCACCCCGTCGTCCAGCGCAGCCAACGCCGCGCGCGCAGCATCGAGGAAGACCGTGCCCGCCGGCGTCAGCGCGACGTTGCGCGTGCTGCGCTCCAGGAGCTGCGCGCCGAGCGTCTCCTCGAGCTCGCGGATCTGCTTGCTCAGCGCCTGCTGGGCGATGTGCAGGCGCGCAGCGGTCCGGCTGAAGTGGAGTTCCTCCGCGAGGGCGACGAAGTAGCGAAGGCGGCGGGTCTGCACATCCACAACCAGGCGATTGTAGGTGCGGGCGACAACGGTGTTTCACATCGCCGCGCTGCGCTCGTACGTTGCCATGGATGCCGCTGAACCGCCGGGCGTTCCTCACGCAGTCCGTGTCGTTCGGCGCCGCACTCGCCGCGCTCGCGGCGGCGCCCGGACCGCTCGCGCAGCTGCTCGGCGACGCCGCCTTCGGCGCCGCCGGCGACCTGTCCGCGGAGAACCTGCGCACCTACGTCGCGGTCTGCGAGGCGGTCTGCAGCTTCGACGGCCGCTCGCCACCGCCCGGCCACGTCGACGGCCGCCCGCACCCCACGGCCGCCGACGCGGGCCAGCGATTCGCGGCCGAGTACCGCGCGCAGTCCCCCGCGCTGCGCCAGACCTTCGATCTGGTCCTCACGCTGGTCGAGCAGGCGCCGCGCACGCCGCCGCCGGTCGGCGCGGCCTCGGCCCAGGACCTCGCCGACTACGGCGGGCGCGCGTTCAGCCAGCTCGACGTCCCGCTGCGGCTGCGCTTCGTCCGCAGCTGGGCCGCCGACTTCGACACCGCGCCGGTCGGCGTCGAGGGGTTCCAGGATGTCGGCGCGCTGCACCGCGGCGTCGCGTCGGCGCTGATCCAGCTCGGCTGCTTCTACTACTACCAGGACCCGCGCAGCTGGCCTCCGCTGGGCTACGGCGGGCCGTGGCTGCACCGCCGGCACGAGAGCGAGGAGCTGCCGTTCTCCCACCACGGCCACGGCGTGCAGCGCGTCCTCTACGGAGGCGGTGTCGTCGCATGATCCGGACGGGCAAGCAGATCAAGAACGACGTCTCGCTGACCTGCGACGTCGTGATCGTCGGCTCCGGTGCCGGCGGCGGGCCGCTGGCGGGCGAGCTGGCGATGGCCGGACTCGACGTCGTCGTCCTGGAGAAGGGCGCCTTCACGACCGCGCGCGACTTCACCCAGGACTGGGCGACGATGTTCGGCAAGATCGAGGGCCGCCGCGGCGTCGGGACCTCACGCGACAACGGCGTCAACCTGAGCTTCGCCGAGACGCTCGGCGGCACGACCGTCCACTACTGGGCCAACTCGTTTGCCACGCCCGCCGAGCGGATCGAGCGCTGGAACCGCGAGTTCGGCCTCGGGCTCGACCCGGCCGAGCTCGCGCCGCTGTTCGCACGCCTGGAGAAGAACCTCTCGGTTCACCGCACGCACGACTACCTCGCCAACGCGACCAACCGCCTGATGCGGCTCGGGACCCACGCGATGCGCGAGCGCAGCGGCGACGCGCGCTACCGGGGCACGTGCGCACCGCAGGCGACGAAGGGCTGCATCGGCTGCGGGTTCCGCGAGGTCGGCTGCGCTTACAACCACAAGCAGAGCCAGCTGATCTCCTACCTACCGATCGCCTCGCGCTCGGGCGCGAAGATCTTCGCCGACTGCGACGTCCGCGAGCTGATCGTCACGAACGGGCGCGCGGTCGGCGTGCGCGGCGTCGTGCGCACGCCACGCGACAGTGGCCCGGCTGGACACAAGGTCGAGGTACGCGCGCGCCAGGCGGTCGTCGTGGCCGGCAGCGCGCTGACCACGCCCGAGCTGCTGCTGCGCAACGGGCTGTCGAACGCGAACATCGGGCGCTTCCTGACCATCGCGCCGACGCTGTACGTCTGGGGCCAGTTCCCCGAAGCGCGCAACTTCCGCAAGGGCTCGGGCGAGGCGTGGAGCTTCGACGGCTTCGCTGCGACGCGCCGCGACGCGGCCGGCAACTACGTCGACGGCGGCTGGTACGCCAATCCCGACAACCGCGACCCGGCGACCACGGCGCCGCTGATCGGGTTCGCCGGTGACGAGCTGCGCGAGCGCCTCGCCGAGTTCCCGCGCCTGACGGCCGCGTTCTGCCAGATCGACGACGACCCGCATGCGTCCAACGCCGTCACGCTCGACTCCGACGGCAACTGGCAGGTCGACTACGAGCTGCAGGGCGAGGACGGGCTCAAGTCGCTCGACTCCCTGCGCAAGGTCAGCCGCGTCCTGTTCGCCGCCGGCTTCGAGCGGCTCTACATCCCGTGGCGACGCACCATCGAGCGGGGGCCCACCGACGCCGCGACCGACGCGAACATCGACCGTGCGGTGGCCGAGGTCACCAGCGCCCCCTCCGACCTCTCGGTCAGCGGCGCCCACCTTCTCTCGACCGCCCGTTGGGGCGACAGCGCGGCGACCTCGGTCTGCGGCCCCGACGGGCAGGCCCACGAGATGCCCGGTCTCTACGTTGCGGGCGGCGCGGCGGTTCCGACGGGTGCCTCGACGGACCCGTCCTTCACGATCATGAGCTTCTCGCTGGTGCTCGCCCGCGAGCTGCTCAAGCCCCACGGCAAGGACCTCGTCGAGCTGCGCTGGAAGCGCTCGCGCATGAACCACACGAGCATCGTCGGCGGCGCGAAGGGCGCGCTCGGCTACGACAGCGAGCAGCGGCGGCTCGCGGCGGGGAAGGAGCTGTGAAGGTTCGCCCCGAGAGCGACGACGTGCGGCTCGAGCGCGGCCGCGGCGCCGCGGCGCCGCGCCGGGCCCTGCTCGGGCGCCCCGTGCGCCTGAGCGCGGAGGGCCTGCGGCCCGAGACCGACGAGGGCCTTGTGGACCTGACGATCTACGCACCGGATCCGCACGGCTGGCCGCTCTCGGGCGCGCCGGCCGGCTCGCCCCGCTATGCGGTGGTCGTCGAGGCGACGCTGCGGGTGCGGGCCGGGCGGACCTCCTATACGTTCCGCACCGTGCCGAAGGACGTGCCCGGTCGCTACGTCGCGCTGTTCCGCCGGCTGGACTGCTCATCGCGACCGGTCGCACGGGCGACCTTCGATCTGCGCTGAAGCTCAAGTCCGAGATCCTCCACGACGGGTTCGGCGTGACGGAGTCGCTG
>JAWVFY010000286.1:0-3963 GCA_033855575.1 Solirubrobacteraceae bacterium | reverse complement strand
GGCCTGGGCACCCCGGTGCTCCCGCCGCTGCCGATGCACGGCGGCGACCGCAACCGGACCTCGCCGTTCGCGTTCACCGGCAACAAGTTCGAGTTCCGGGCGCTGGGGTCGAGCATGTCGCTCGGCTTCGTCAACACCGTGCTCAACACGATCGTCGCCGAGGCCATCGACGACCTCGCGGAGGACCTCGACAACGCCCTGCAGGGCGGCAAGAGCCTGGCCGAGGCCGTCACCGAGGTCGTCCGCGCGTCCTACGAGACCAACCGCCCGATCGTCTTCGACGGCGACGGCTACTCAGAGGAATGGCACGCCGAGGCGGAGCGGCGCGGGCTGATGAACCTGCGCACGACGCCCGACGCGCTGCCGTGGCTGATCAACCCGCAGACCACCGCGGTGTTCTCCAACTACAACGTGCTCTCCGAGCGCGAGATGCACGCGCGCTACGACGTCTTCATCGAGCAGTACGCGGTCAAGCTCAACATCGAGGCCGAGACCGCCGCGTCGATCGCCCGGACGATGATCCTGCCGGCGGCGGTGCGCCACCTGGCGCTGCTGAAGGGCGCGGGCGTCGAGGCCGCAGCGGCCGAGACCCAGGCTCTGATCGACGAGCTGTGGGACACGATCGCCGCGCTCGAGCAGGTCAACCTCTCCGACAACCAGCCCGACGGCGAGCCGATGGAGTGGGCGACCTACATGCGCGACAAGGTGATCCCGGCGATGGACGGCGTCCGCACCGTCGCCGACCGCCTCGAGCGGATCGTCGCCGACGACCTCTGGCCGCTGCCCAAGTACTCCGAGATGCTGTTCATCAAGTAGCGCGGTTGCCGCATGACAACGGGGCGGCGGTACGCCATCCTGCCGCTCCCGTGCGCCTCCTCCATCGCCTCGCCCTGGTCGTCGTCCCCGCGCTCGCGGTCGCTGCGCCCGCCCAGGCGGTGCACGCCGACGCGCGCTACGGGCTCGTTCACGGCTGCTACGAGCTGCAGGGCCCCGGCGCCCAGGCCGGGCCGTTCCGGATGCAGGCGACCGCGCTGGGCAAGTACCTGCTCTACACGCGCGACCGCCGTGTTCTCACCGCGGCGGCCGACGGCATCGTCGCGCCCGTCGCCGCGCCGAGCGAGCAGGGCGACTGGCGGGTCGACGTCAGCGGCGCCGGCTACACGCTGACGCTGCCTGACGGCCGCAGGCTCGGCGTGGCCGCGGGCGCGCTCCGAGCCGGACCGACCGCCGCGACGTTCAGCTTCACCAAGGCGTCTGGCTGCCCGGCCTATCCCGATTCGGACACCGACGTCATCGGTGCGCCGACCCGCGGCCCGGCTCCCTGGGCCGGGACCCAGGGCCTGCTCGAGAGCCACCTGCACTGGATGGCGTTCGAGTTCGCGGGCGGTGACGCGCACTGCGGGCGTCCGTGGTCGCCCTACGGCGTCGCCTACGCGATGGTGGACTGCCCCGACCACAAGCCGGGTGGCGCGGGGCTCCTCTTCGAGAACATCCTCAGCGGCCGGTCGCCCACCGCGACCCATGACACGGTCGGCTGGCCGACGTTCAAGGACTGGCCCAACGCGACGTCGCTCACGCACGAGGGGACCTACTTCCGCTGGGTCGAGCGAGCGTGGCGCGGCGGGCTGCGGCTGATGGTCAACCTGTTCGTGGACTCGGCAAGCCTCTGCCAGCTGTGGCCCGAGAAGGCGCACAACTGCAACGAGATGGACACCGTGCGCCTCGAGGTCAAGCGGCTGCGCCAGCTCCAGAACTACGTCGACGCGCAGTTCGGCGGCCCCGGACGGGGCTGGCTGCGGATCGTCCGCTCCCCGCAGCAGGCACGCCGCGTCATCAACCAGGGCAAGCTCGCAGTCGTCATGGGCGTCGAGATCTCGCGCCTGTTCGACTGCCGTGCCCAGAACGACGTCCCGGAGTGCACGCGCGCGTCCATCGAGCGCCAGCTCACCCAGATGACGCGGATGGGCGTGCGCTCCTACGAGATCGCCGTGAAGTCCGACAACGCGCTGGCCGGTGCGGCCGGCGATCCGGGCACCAACGGGATCGTGACCAACCTCGGCAACCGGACCGAGACGGGGCACTTCTTCGACATGAAGACGTGCACGGGCGACCCGCGCGCCGCCGACAAGACCCAGCTGACCTTCGGGCCGATCAGCGGGCCGCTCGCCGCGCTGCTCGGCCCCACGGCCGGCGACCAGACGCCGGTCTATCCCCCGCCCCCGCACTGCAACACGCGCGGCCTCACGGACCTGGGCAAGTACCTGATCAACCGCCTCGTCGACCGCCACCTCATCATCGACCCCGACCACATGAGCGAGGCGGCGCGGATCACGACCCTCGACGCGCTCGAGCGCCGGGCGTACTCGGGCGTGATCTCCAGCCACAGCTGGAGCACGCCGCTCGACGAGCCGCGGATCTACAAGCTCGGAGGCCTGGTCATCCCGAAGGCGTCCGCCATCGCGCTGGCGTCGGACCCGAGCTGGTTCATGAGCGAGTACCGGCGGCTGCGCAAGCTGCGTGACCCGCGTTTCCTGTGGGGCTTCGGCTACGGCTCGGACATGAACGGCGTGGCCAAGCAGCCCGTGGCCCGGGCCAACGCCACGACCAACGACCCGCTGAAGTACCCGTTCACGTCCTTCGACGGGCGCCAGACGATCCGTCAGGCCACCACGGGCAAGCGCGTCTGGGACTTCAACAGGGACGGCGTCGCGCAGTACGGCCTGTACCTCGACTTCCTCGAGGAGGTCCGTCGGCACATGGGCCCGGGCTTCGTGCGCGACATGCGCAACGGCCCCGAGGCCTACCTGCAGATGTGGGAGCGCGCGGAGGGCATCGCTCCCACGCACCCCCTGCCGTCCGACCGCACCGCCCACGGCATCGGGCCGCTGCGGCTGGGGGCCGGGCCCGCCGCCCTCCTGCGCGAGGGCGGCCAGCCGAGCGTGCGCGGGGCCCGCGTCTGGCGCTGGCCGGCGCAGGGTGGCGGTACCGTCACCGTCGACCTGTCGCGCAGCGGCCACGCCACGGCCATCCGTGTGACACCTGGGCGGCGGGTCGCTACCTGAGGACGAGCTTGCCGGACGTCAGCGCCAGCTTGGTCGCCCGGATGGCCACCGCACCGGACGAGACGCGCTTGAAGCGGGCGACGCCCTTGGCGGAGGTCGTCGCCCTGGCGGCGCCCGCGCGGACGGTCGCGCCGGAGACCGGGTGGGCCCTGCCCGAGTAGACGCTCGTCACGGTGATCACTGCGCCCCGGCCGCTGCGCACCGCCCTGAGGTGCAGCCGGGCGCTGGCCGCCGGCAGGAAGGTCAGCAGCTCGGTGTGGCCGTTGCCGTAGCTGGGATCGTTGCCGTCGACGATCGGCGAGAGCAGCCAGTGCAGGGTGCCGCCGCGCATGTCGAGGAGGTCCAGGCCCTCGGACTCGGCCTTGATGCCCGGAAGCTCGATCTCGGTGCGCGTGGGCGTCTTGCCGGTCAGGTCGACGGATCGCACCTGCAGCAGGTTGCCGACCGCACCGGCCAAGAACAGCCGGCCGCTCACGAACGCCGCGCCGGTGACGCCCGACGGGGGCACGACGCCGACCAGGCGCTGGACTGGGTGGATCGGCGGGGAGCCGGCGCCGGTCGCCGCGTTGGCCGCGGTGATGTCGGCCGTGCGGTAGGCCAGCAGGTCGTTGCCGCTCGACGTCCACACGAGCTGGCCGTCGGGCGAGACCTCGGCCCACATCGCCTTGGGGATGTCGGCCTGGTCGAGGCGCACCCAGTAGCGCCAGGCCAGCGTGACCGGATCGAGCACGCCGAAGCCGCCGATCCCGCAGGTGTTGGCCTCCGCCTGGTCGGGGTGGTAGCACTCCATCGGCGCGAGCAGGCGGCCGCCCTCAGAGGGGTCGTAGGTGGGGTCGCCCGCGTGGTTGAAGCCGATCGCTCCCAGGTCGGCGGGGTAGATGTCGCTGACCCCGGCGGCCTG
>JAWVFY010000285.1:0-3311 GCA_033855575.1 Solirubrobacteraceae bacterium | reverse complement strand
AGGTCCGGCAGATGCGCTGTGCATGCTCGTGGGTCCAGTCGTCGCGGTACTCGGTCGCCAGGGCCAGGCGCCGCAGGACCTCGGTGCGCGCGAGCTCGAGCTCGGCGGTTCGCTCCCGGATCCCCTCCTCGAGGATCGCCTGCTCGTCGCGCAGGGACTGCCGGAGCTGGTGGGTCGTGATGCAGCTGCCCACGCGCACGAGAGCCTCCACCGTGTCGACCGGCTTGGCGATGAAGTCGTCGGCGCCGGCCGCCAGGGCGGCGCGGCGCGTCTGGGCGGACACGTCTCTGGTGAGGACGACGACCGGGAAGTGATGCTCGCCGTCGCGCACGTCGGCCAGCGCCTCGAGCACACCAAAGCCGTCGAGCTCGGGCATGTGCAGGTCGAGCAGGAGGAGGTCCGGCGGATCTCTGCGACACGCCACCACCGCCCCTGGGCCGTCGGTCTCGATCGCGACGTGCCGGTAGCCGGCGTTCCGGAGCAGCCGAGCCAGCGACCGGATGTTCGCCGAGAAGTCATCGACGATCAGGAGTCGCGCATCAAGCGCCCGGTCCGAGAGCGAGGGCATGCAGAGGACACCGTGCCGCTGACTAAGACACCGACGCGCGCACGATGTGACGAACGCAGGCGCGGGGCGATCAGGACCGGCGCCGGCGGTGGGTCGAGCGAGGGCGCCGGTCTGCTTCGGGGCGGGGCGGCGAATCGGGCGAGGCGGCGTGCTCGCGGGTCGCCGCGGCGTGCAGCGCCCGCCTCAGCTCGATCAGGGCAGGCAGCGAGTCATGGCTGTTCAGCGCTTCCCCGCTGGGCTTGCGACCAAATCTCAAGCTGCTCCATTCGGCCCGCCCTACGGCGCCGAGAGCCGGACGTCGGCCGGGCGGACTCGCCCTGCAAAGAGGAACAGGAAGGTTCCGCCGTGACCGGTGCGGGCCACGTGCACCCGGTGGTTGGTCACGACTCGGACCGTCTTGAGGCCCGGCGCCACGCGCCCGTAGACCGCGGTTCGGGCGGCGGGCGAGGAGAAGTAGCGCTCGTCGCCGAAGAACGGCTGGGTCCTCAGATCGCCGCAGGCGCCGCCCGTCGCCACGGCGTAGGGCCGGAACGTCTGGCCGACGATCTCGCCCAGCCGCTGGCCGCGCAGCTGGCCGACCAGCGCGCACGTCCGCCCGCTTCGGTCGGCGTAGGGGGCGACGCCCCAGGTGCCCTTGCTCACCGGATCGGTCAGGGTCACCGACACCGCCAGCGCGCCGGGGGCGGCCGGCTGGTGGGCGCTCAGCTTGCCGGGAACGTCCTTGACGGGCTTGCCCGTCGACAGCAGCGAGGCGGCGCCCGCCACACCGCCGGCGACCAGCAGCGCCAGGGCGATGGCCAGCGCCCCGCGGCGGCGCACCCGCGAGCGCCGCGGCGCCGGGTCCATCTCGCGCTTCGCGGCCTCGTAGAGGGCGTCGCGCAGCTCGGTCATCGCCGGGATGTCGTCGTGCGGCGCGCTCATCCGGTGCGCTCCGTCATCGAGGAGCTGTCGCCCAACTCCACTCGCAACGCCCGCAGCCCGCGCGAGACCCGCGCCCGCACGGCGTCCTCGGTGATCCCCATGCTCGACGCGATCTCGGGGTAGCCGGCTTCCTCGACGACCCGCATCTCGACGGCGCGGCGCTGATCTTCAGGCAGCGCCCCGAGGGCGGCGGCGATCCGCGGGCGCTGCTGCTCGAGCACCGCGAGCTCCTCGATACGGTCGATCTCCTCGTTGCTCAGCGAGGGAACGGGCACCCCGAGCCGGCCCAGCGCCGCGCGGTGCACGGCCCCGCGGCGCCAGTAGTGCGACAGCTCGCCACGGGCGATCGCGAACAGCCAGCCCTGCTCCTCCTCCGCGGTCTGGCCCCGGAACTGGCCGCGGCGCTCCAGCGCCTTGGCGAACGTCTCGGACATCAGATCGAAGGAGACCTCGCCGTCCATCACCCTCCAGGTGAAGAACTGCAGCACCCGCCGAGCGTAGGCGTCATAGAACTCCGCGAAGGCGTCGGGGTCCTTCTGCGCCCTGCGGAGCAGGCACTGCCTGCGACGGAAGGGAGGCGGTCGGCCGGCCATAGGACAGCGCCCGAATCGGCGCATGTGCCAACCGTACCCGCCGATCAGGACCTTCAGAGCAATTTGCGCCGCCGCCGGTCACAGCGCCGCGCCGCGTGGCTCTTGAGGACCAACCGGAGCGCGCACCGGTCCACACGCAACGAAAGGACGCACCATGGACCGACGTGCGCGGCAACGCGGCGCATGGCTGGTGGTCGCCGCCTGCCTGCTTCTCGGCGGACTCCCGGCCACAGCGCTGGCCTACGTCACGACCGACCTCATCAACTTCGACCTGACGGAGACCACCTCCTCCTACGGCGGAGGCACCCAGTTCCACATCTCCTCCGGCACCGACGGCTGGGTCTCCTACCGCTGGCTCGACGTCCCCTCCAAGGACACCGTCATCTCCGGCAACTTCTGCTCGGACCTCTCGCTCATCGGCAAGTCGTCGATCCCCTCGGGCAACACGGCCTACCACCAGCTGTTCAACGGCTTCCAGGGCGAGTGCTTCATCGTCCGCGGCCGCACCGCCGCGGGCGAGGGCTCGATGACCAACTACGACGGAAGGATCCAGCGATGACCGCCCGTCTCCCGAGGCTGCTCGCGATCATCGCCGCGGCGGGCGCCGCGGCCACCCTGGCCCTCTCCGGAGGGTCCCAGCCGGCAGCCGGCTCGTCGAACCCACAGCAGACCAAGGCCGACGAGCTCGCCGCCGCGCCGATGGTCGACCGCACGGCCGGCGGTCCGTCCTACACGGCCGGCGCCGCCGCTCGCGGGCAGGCCGACCGCACGGTCGATCGCCTGCCGCTGCCGGCGGGTGGCAACTTCAACGGCATCCGCTGGGAGGAGGGCGGGGTCCTGACCGCCGCCGAGATCGAGGGCGTCCTGGAGTACAACGCCTTCTGCCAGTGGATCCGCGCGGCGCGAGACGACGCCGATCCGGGGACGGCCCTCGGCGTTCTCGACGACGTGCCGCAGTGGCCGGCGTTCCGCGGGACCGCGGAGGCCGACCTGCTGTCGGAGGCGGTCGCCGAGGCTCGGGCTGGATCCGGGCCGGTGCTGGATGGGGTGCGTCGCGACTGTGACGCCTCGCATGGGCGGGAGGCGGCCTACGCGCGCGAGCGGGGGCTGACGCCGAGCAGCTGACCGCGGCTTAGTGGGGCTGGCGCGTGGCGCCAGCCCCGCTAGCAGACGCGGTAGATGCGGTGGTTGTGGACGACCCTGCCGCTGGCGGTGTAGATGGTGATGTC
>JAWVFY010000284.1:0-5928 GCA_033855575.1 Solirubrobacteraceae bacterium | reverse complement strand
GCCGAGCTGCTCGCGCGGGACGAGCATGCGCGTCAGCGCGCTGCAGGTCTGGCCGGAGTTCAGGTAGCACTTGGCGATGCCGTCGACGACGGCCTTCTGCAGGTCGGCGTCGTCGAGGATGACGTTGGGCGACTTGCCGCCGAGCTCGAGCGCGACGCGCTTGACGGTCGCGCTGGCCACCTCGCTGACCCGCCGGCCGGCGCGGGTGGAGCCGGTGAAGCTGACCATGTCGACCTCGGGATGGGCGGCGAGCGCCTCACCCACGACAGGGCCGTAGCCCGTGACTAGGTTGAAGACGCCCGCCGGGACCCCGACCTCGTCCATGATCTCGGCCAGCAGGAACGCGTTGAGCGGCGTCACCTCACTGGGCTTGACGACGATCGTGCAGCCGGCGGTCAGCGCGGGCGCCACCTTCGCGCAGATCTGGTGCAGCGGGTAGTTCCACGGCGTGATCGCGCCCACGACGCCGACCGGCTCACGGACGACGAGCGAGTTGCCGATCCGCTCCTCCCACGCCACCTGGCCGACGAGGTCGGGCTGCGAGCCGAACGTCATCGCCGGCAGTCCGGCCTGGATGGCGATCGACAACCCGAGGGGCATGCCCATCTCCTGGGAGATGAGCGTGGCGATCTCCTCGGCGCGGTCCTGGAGGCGCACGGCGACCGCCGCGCACAGCTCGGCGCGGTCGGTGGCGGGGACCTGGCTCCAGGCGTCGAACGCGCCGCGGGCGGCCTGCACCGCACGGTCCACGTCCTCGGCGGTGCCCTCGGGGATGCGGCCCATGACCTCCTCGGTGGTGGCGTTGATCACGTCGATCGTGCCGTCGCCGCTGGGGGCGATCCACTCGCCGCCGATGTAGAGCTCGGCGCGCTCGATGAGGGTCGGTGTGGTGGCCATGTCGGTGTCTCCTGGTTGGTCGGTCAGGCGGTTACGGGAGCCTCGGTCCGATCCGCTGCCGCCGCAGCGGCGATCCGCTCGGCGGTGCGGTGGGCCAGGGCCATGATGGTGATCATCGGGTTGGTGCCGCTGGGTGTGGGGAACGCGCTCGCGTCGCCGATCCACACGCCCGGCGTGTCGTGCAGCTCTCCGTGGGGGTTGGCCACGGACTCCGCGGGGTCGGTGCCCATCCGGCACGTCCCCATCTGGTGGGCGGCGAACATCCGCATCGCCCCGGCGCGCAGCGGGATCCGCTGGGCGCGCTCGATGAACGCCTCGAGGTCATCCTCGCCGCGGTGCCACAGAGGCAGCCCGGTGGCCAGCACGCCGATGCGCGAGGCGCCGGCGGCGTGATGCAGCCGGATCTGCGCCTCGAGCGCGCGCCGCGTGGTGGCCACGTCGACCGGGTCGGTCAGCGCGTAGTACGGGACGCCCATCGCGGTCTCCTCGTCGAGGACGACCTGGCCCTCCCCGTGGTCGCGGATCAGGCCGATGAACGTGGCGACGTGGCCGAAGTCCTCGAGGAACGCCTTGTGCTGCTCGCCGCCCGACCACGGGATGGCGCCCGCGCCGACGCCCGTCGTGTACTGCACGCCCTCGATCAGGAAGCCGTAGCCGTCGCCGTCGGTGCCGGCTGCGAACTCGTCGATCAGCGCGGGGTGCGGCGGGCCCCACCACGCCTCGGTCGGCTGGGCGTAGGAGCCCATTGTGGCGGTGCACGGGTGCAGGCGCAGATGGCGCCCGACGGCCGGGCCGCCGATCTCCGAGCGCAGAAGCAGCGCCGGGGACTCCAGCGCTCCCGCGGCGAGCACGACCTGCGGCGCGCGAACCGTGACGGCGTGGGTCTCGCCGGTCGCCGGGTCGGTGTGCACCGCGGCGATCCCGGCCGCCCGGCCGGCGTTCGTCAGCACCTGCAGCGCGAACGTGCGAACCACGATCTGCGCGCCGTGGTCGGCGGCGTCCTGGAGGTAGGTCCGCAGCGTGGAGTTCTTGGCGCCGGACTGGTCGCCGAAGCCCATGTAGCCCGCGGTGACGGGGTCGTAGCGTTCGGGATCGGTGTTGCGAGTCGTCCGCGTGAAGCGCCAGCCCAGCGCCTCGGCGCCGGCCTTCATCAGCTGGTGGGGGACGTTGAGGTCCGAGCAGTCGTCGTTGACGCCCAGGCGCGCCCACACCGCGTCGATGTGCCGCTCCCACTCGTCGGTACCGACGTCCTCGAGCCCGAACTCGCGGGCCCACTGCTCGCGCACCCACGGCTTGGTCTTCAGCGAGTTCGTCCAGTTGACGACCGTGCCGCCCCCCAGGCAGCCACCCGCCTGCAGCGAGATGTTCATGTCGCCGGTCGGGTTGGGCCCGCCGCGCCAGTAGAGGTTCTGGTAGGCCCACAGCTCGGACTGGTTGAAGTCGGCCTCGTTGAAGTAGCCGCCGGCCTCGAGGACGACGATGCGCAGCCCTGCCTCGGCGAGCTGCGCGGCGATCACGCCGCCGCCGGCGCCCGAGCCGACGATCACGGCGTCGGCCCCGAGCTCGGTGTCGCCGTCGATGGCCAGCGGCACGATCCGCTTGGGCTCGTCGGGTGCCGCGGAGACCGGCCCGGGAAAGCCGAACACGGGCCAGTTGGGGTTCTGGCCGGTCTGCGGGTCGGCGCCCGCGTAGACGACCAGCAGCGTCAGGCCGCCCAGCGTGGCGATCCCCCCAGCCGCCTCGCGGTTGGCCAGCGACGTCGTGCGCAGCAGCTGCTCGCGCGACGGGCGACTGGCGGTCTCGAAGCCCTGGCCGGCCAACGCGTCGAGCAGAAGGAGCAACCCGGCGGCCTGCGTATCGGGCAGCGTGCCCAGCAGCTGCAGGATCGCCTGGTCGGCGCCCATGTCGGTGGCGCTGCGCGCCCAGAAGCCGTGCGGGTCGGGTGTGTGCTCGATCGACGGGACGAACGTGTCGCAGACCGCGCGCAGGACGGCGATCTGCTGCTCGGACGGCTCGACGGGCATGTCGCGGACGCTCTCCTCCAGCGGCTTGACGGTGTGTCCGAACCCTAGCGGAGCGTGGGCGCCCGGTCGGCCGGGCTCAGGCGCGGGCCGGCACGTGCTGCGGGGCGCCGGGGCGGGCGGCCTTGCCTTCGTAGAGGCGCCGGTCGGCGGCGCGCAGCATGTCGCTCTCCCCCAGGCCGTCGTCGGGGTGCACCGACCAGGCGATCGTCGCCTCGGCGCCGGCGCTGGCGATGGCGTCGTGCAACGCGGCGGCCAGGCGGTGGGCGCCCGCCGCGCCCGCGTCGGGCGCGACGACCGCGAACTCGTCGCCGCCGATGCGTGCCAGCGTGTCGCCGGGCCGGACGACCGCGTCGCAGTGGGCGGCGACGCTGCGCAACAGCTCGTCGCCGGCCGCGTGGCCGAGCGAGTCGTTGACCCGCTTGAAGCCGTCGAGGTCCATCAGCACGAGCACCGCGCCGGGGCTGTCGTCGCCGGCGCGGCGGCACCGGTCGATGTCGCCGCGGGCCAGCGCGAGGACCAGCGCCTGGTCGAAGCCACGGCGGTTGGCCAGCCCGGTCAGCGCGTCGGTCCGCGCCATCTCGCGCTGGCGATCCTCGGCGACCAGCAGCCGGCGCTTGAGCACGCGCACGACCGTCGTGAGCACAACGGCGGTGACCCCGAAGGCCAGCGCGCGCGCCGGAAAGGCGTGCAGATCGCCGCTCGAGTAGGCGATCGGGGCAGCGAAGATCGCCACGAGCTCGGCGACCAGCGGGGCGCCCATCCGCGCTGGGAAGAAGTAGGCGACGTGCAGGAGCGGGAACAGCACGAGCGGCTGGAGGTAGCTGACCTCGCCGCCGGTCGACCAGATCGCCAGCCCGACGAGCGGCAGCAGCAGCCCGGTGACGACGGCGTGGGTCCGCATCGAGGCTCGATCCCACGGGATCACCCCGGTGATGCAGCCGATCGAGTAGGCGACGACGAAGGCCTCCAGTGCGGCGAACACCCAGGGGACGACCGACGGCGAGCCCGGAAGCAGCGCTCCGACGCCGGCGGTGACGGCGGCAACGAGCCAGAGCACGCCGGCCGTGAAGCCCATGAGCGCGCGCTCATCGCGGAGGTCAGAGCTGGAGGACGACGTCACCTCCACGGTGGATCGGCCGCAGGCGCGGCCACAGGAGGGCACCGGACATTCGTCCGATGCCCTCCTCGCCGGTTCTCAGGAGGTCAGCGCGTCTTCTTGTGCCGGACGGTCCTGAGCGTGCTGGCAGCGGTCGCTGCGGGCGTCGCGCAGGTCGTCGCCCAGGCGCAGGCGCTGAAGCCGTCGGCCTGCGCGTCGGGGGCCGACGGGGCCCCGATGACGTTGCCCGACGAGTCGGTCAGCTGCATCTCCTCGGCCGGGGTCAGGTTCGCCGCGGCGCCGTTGAGCGTGCCGCTGTCGAACCGCGGGTCGGTGAGGTTGGGCAGCGCGGCCAGCCCGGCGCCGCTGGTGCCGAACGTGAGTGGCGTCTCCTCGATCCACTCCGCCGTCGCATGGGTGGACGGGTAGGGCACGGTCTGCGTGAACGTCTCGTTGCGCGTCACGTCCTGGAGCGTGATGACCCAGACCTCCGAGTTCGGGATCGTCTCGGCCACCGAGGCGTGCATGTGGTCACCGGCGGCGATCGTCATGCCGGTGTCGATCGACGGGCCGGGGATGATCTCCCACCACGAGCTGTACGACGCCGCGCCGCTGGCGCTGACGTCCTGCTCGGTCCCCGTCTGGATCAGCGTGTTGTCGCCGAGGAGGCAGCCGGCGTCGATGCAGCCGCCGCCGATGCCGATCCAGTCCGACGAGGACTCGGACTGGCCCTTGACGTGCTGGCTGGCCGTGGGGACCGTCCAGTCGCCGGTGATCGAGTTGAAGAGCGTGTTGTTGCGCTCGAGGGCGCCGGCGTTGTAGCCGAACCAGTTGGTCGACTGGTTGGCGTTGACGTGAAGCGGACGTAGGAACTGACCGTGAGAGGCCGGTGCGGCGGCGGCAGCAGCGGGGAAGGCCCCCGCCGCCAGCATCCCTGCCAGCACGGCCCCACGCTTGAGCGATCGCACAGGATCTCCTCCGGGGTCGATGTCCGGCAGGACCTACCCCGCGTGCGACAGGACTACGGCCGAGTTGGCGCGTTGGCGCTCCTAGAGCGCGTTCGGATCGCCGGCGGGCACCGACGCCTCCGGCGTCTCGGCCTCCCACTCGACCGCGTGCCCGAGGCCCGCGCTCTTGAGGACCTTCAGCGACAGCAGCGCACACTTCATCCGCGTGGCGGAGATGTCGATCCCCAGCAGCTCGAGGACGAAGTCGCGATCGAGGCGCAGCAGGTCGTCGACCTTCATGCCCTTGACCTCGTCGCCGGCCATCGACGCCGCGGACTGGCTGATCGCGCAGCCGTGGCCCGAGAAGCGCAGGTCCTCGATCGTGCCGTCGTCGGCGACCCGCAGCGCGACGTGCAGCGTGTCGCCGCACAACGGGTTGGTGTCCTCGAACTCCACGCTCGCGCCCGGCAGCGGCTCCCCGGGAGGCGACCAGTTGTGCGGCCGCTTGTAGTGCTCGAGGATGTTCTCGCGGTAGAGCTCGTCCATCGGGCTAGGCGAAGATCTCGCGGACCTTGTGCAGGCCGGCGATCAGGCGGTCGACGTCCTCGCGGGTGGAGTGGACGGCGAACGAGGCGCGCGTGGAGGCACCGATCCCGAGCCGCTTCATCAGCGGCTGGGCGCAGTGGTGCCCGGCACGCACGCAGACGCCGTCGCGTCCGAGGATCTCGGCGACGTCGTGGGGGTGGACGCCGTCGAGTTCGAACGACAGCAGCGCGCCGCGGCGGTCGGGATCGGCGGGGCCGTGGATGCGCAGGCCGTCGATCTCGCCGAGCCGCTCGGCGCCGTAGGCGACGAGCTCGCGCTCGTGGGCGCGGACCGCCTCCATGCCCAGGCTCTGCAGCAGGTCGACGGCGGCGCCGAGGCCGATGCCCTCGGCGATCGCGCTCGTGCCGGCCTCGAAGCG
>JAWVFY010000283.1:0-3610 GCA_033855575.1 Solirubrobacteraceae bacterium | reverse complement strand
CAGTTCGTCGCCAGGGGCTACTCCCTGGAGCGCTACGGGCGCGCGATCTTCTGGGGTGACTACGTGATCCTCGGGCCGGCGAGCGACCCGGCGGGCGTGACGAGCAACGCGCCCCACGACGCGGCGACGGCCTTCGAGCGGATCGCCGCGGCCGGAGCGGCGGGCAGGGCGAACTTCGTCTCGCGGGGCGGGACGCCCGGGACAACGGTCCAGGAGCACGCGATCTGGGCCTTGACCCATGGCGTGAAGACCTGCACGGTCGATGCCGCCGACGGGGGCGGGGCATCGCCGAGCACCGCGGGCGGCCGCTGCCCGGCGAACGTCGCCACGCCGTCGTGGTACCACGCGACGGGGCTGACGCAGGGCCCGAACATCGAGAACGCCGACACGTGCAACTACGCCGGAGGGCACTGCTACGTGCTGACCGATCGCGGCACGTTCGAGTACCTCGTCTCGACCGGGGCCATCCACGACCTGGGGATCGTCACGCGCGAGAACGGCGCCAGCGCCCGCGGCGGCACGACCCTGCTGGTCAACTCGTTCCACGCCTACGCCCTCAATCCGGCCCGATTCCGCGGGCAGTCGGGCGTCCAGCTGAACGTCCCCGCCGCACGCGCGTTCCTGCGCTGGATCACCTCGCCCCCCGCCCAGGCGGCGATCGGCGCGTTCCTCGGCGCCAAGGGCGACGCGCCGTTCGTGCCTGACGCGGCGCCGGACCTCACCCTCGCGGCACTGCCCGGCGTGCCCGCGGGCGGCCGGGACCTCACGCTCACCGGCGCGCTGCGCAACGTCGTCCCGGGAGCGCCGCCGCTGGGCGGCGTCCCGGTCACGCTGTCGTCGTCCGGCGCGGTCCTCGCCCGCGCGGTCACCGGCTCCGACGGCCGGTTCTCGCTGCGCCACCGCTTCCAGGCGCACCAGCGCTACACGGTCGCCAGCGGCCCGATCGGCCAGATCGAGAAGGCGACACTGACCCCGGTGTTCGGCGACCTGCTGGCCGCGGCATCGCGGACCATCACGCCCGGGAGCCCGGCCGTCGCGCCCGCCGTGACGCCGGCCCCGGGCACGCACAGCACGGTGGCCGGGAGCGCGGCTGCACACGCCTCGCCCCACACGGTGCGGTGGGTTCTCGGCGCGCTCGTTGCAGCCCTGCTGCTCGGAGCGATCGCCGTCGTCGCCCGGCGCGGTCGCTTCGGGGCGCGCGGCGCGTGAGCTTCCTCTGGGACGGCATCCGCCAGGCATGGCACCTGATCGTCAGCGGCGACCACACGCTGGTGCACCTCACGTGGGTCACCCTGGAGGTCGCCGCCGTGTCGACCGGGATCGCGCTGGTCGTCGGCCTGCCGATCGGGCTCGCGCTCGGGCTCGGCCGCTTCCGGGGCCGGCGCCTGGGGTTGACCCTGGCCAACGCAGGGCTCGGGCTGCCGCCGGTCCTGGTCGGGCTCGTGCTGTCGCTGCTGATGTTCCCGCAGGCCCCCCTCGGCGGAGCGCACCTGCTGTTCACCCTCAAGGGCGTCTTCGTCGCCCAGACCGTGCTCGCCCTGCCGATCGTCATCGCCCTGACCGGCGCGGCCGTGCGGGCGGTGCCGGCCGGGCTGCTCGACCAGGCGCGGGCCTTCGGTGCCGGCACGGGTCAGGTGTGGATGCTGGCGCTGCGCGAGGCGCGGATCGGGATCCTGGCCGGCGCCATCGCCGCGGTGGGCTCCGCGCTCTCGGAGGTCGGCGCCGTCGTGCTCGTCGGCGGCAACATCGAGGGCGTTGACCAGACGCTGGCCAGTGCCGCACTGCAGAAGGTCGACGCCGGGCATTTCGCCGAGGGCGTGGCCATCGGGATCATCCTGCTCGGCCTCGTGCTACTGGTCACCGCCGCGCTGACCTTCGCCCAGCAGCACGACCACCGCGCCGTGCGGATCCGGGCGCCGTCGTGACCGCGCTGCTGCGCGCGGCCGGGCTGTGCGCCCGGCGCTCGGGCACCGAGGTGCTGCACGACGTCGACCTTGCGATCGAGCCCGGCGAGGTCGTGGCCGTGCTGGGGCCCAACGGGGCCGGCAAGAGCACCCTGCTCGAGGTGCTCGGCGGCGTGAGCGCGCCCGCGGCAGGCACCGTGGAGCGCGCCGGTCGCGTGGCCACCGCCCGCCAGTCGCCGGATCTCGCCCGCCGCACCGCGCAGGCCAACGTCGAGCTCGCGCTGGCGTGGTGGGGAGTGGGGCGCGCCGAGCGCCCGGGGCGAGCCCGAGCGGCGCTCGCGGCGCTGCGCGCCGATCACCTGGGCGATCGCCAGGCCGCGTCGCTGTCGGGTGGCGAGCGCCGGCGGGTGCACCTCGCGCGGGCCGTGGCGCTGCGCCCCGACGTCCTGCTGCTCGACGAGCCGTTCGCCGGGCTGGACCCCGCGACCCGGGCCGACCTGCTCGACGACGCCACCTCGGCGTTGCGCAGCAGCGCTCGCGCTGTCGTGGTCGTGGTCCACGATCGCGCCGAGGCGTGGGCGCTGGCCGATCGCCTGATCGTGCTGCTCGACGGCCGCCTCGCCGCGCAGGGCCGGCCGCGCGAGGTGCTCGACGCGCCGCCCACCCCGGCGGTCGCCCGCTTCCTGGGCTTCACCGGCGAGCTGCGCGACGGTCGCGACGTGCTCCTGGTCCGCCCGGCCCACGTCGTGCTGGATCCGGCCGGGGACGTCGCGGCGCGGGTGACGCGGCTCGTCGCGCTGGAGGATGGGGCGCGCGCCGAGCTCGACACCGAGCGGGGCCGGATCGCCGCACTGGTGCCGGTGCCGGGGCCCGCGGTCGGCGACGAGGTCAGGGTGCGCATCGTCGGTGGTGTCCGCTTCCCGGCAGGTCGTTAGGCTGGCGCGGTGGCTGAGCTGCTGCGCATCGGCGAGGTGGCCAAGGCGGTCGGGGTGAGCATCGACACGCTGCGGCGCTGGGAGGCCGAGGGGCGCGTCGCGTTCGTCCGCCAGGGCAACCAGCGGATGCTGCCGGCCGCAGAGCTCGGCAAGCTGGTCAAGGCGAACCCGGGGCCGCCGCGGCAGTCCAGCGCGCGCAACCGGCTGCCCGGCGTCGTCGTGTCCGTCGAGCGCGACGGGGTGATGGCCAAGGTCGAGCTCGCGTGCGGCGAGCACCGCATCGTCTCACTGATGAGCCGCGAGGCCGCCGACGAGCTGGGGCTCGAGCCGGGCGTCGAGGCCGCGGCGGTGGTGAAGTCCACCAACGTCGTCATCGAGCGCTGAGGCGCCTGCCGTGGACCTGACCGTCCTCGGGAAGACCGCGGTCACCCTCACCGTGATCATGGACCCGATCGGCCTGGCGCCGGTCTTCGTCGCCATGACGGCCCGCCAGGCGCCGAGCCGGCGCCGCCGCGCCGCGATGCGGGCGGTCGCTGCGGCCGGCGGGCTGATCCTCGGCTTCGCTCTCTTCGGCGGCCTCGTCCTCGACTACCTCAACGTCTCGGTCAACTCGCTGTCGATCGCCGGCGGCCTGCTCCTGTTGCTCGTTGCGCTTGAGATGCTGCGTGGCGAGGACTACCCCGACGGCGAGGGCGGCGGCGCCGACTTCGCTCTCGTCCCGCTCGCCACGCCGCTGCTCGCCGGGCCGGGTGCCATCGCCACGGTCATCGT
>JAWVFY010000282.1:0-4295 GCA_033855575.1 Solirubrobacteraceae bacterium | reverse complement strand
TCGGCCGCGAGGTCCACCCGGCCCACGTGGCCGGCCGTGTAGATGAGGTAGAGGACGCGCAGGACGACGGCAAGGTCGCCGGGCCGGTCCAGGCGGCGGTCGCGCAGGGTGCGCTTGGCCCGGCTGATCCGCTGGGCCATCGTCGCCTCCGGCACGAAGAAGGCGTCCGCGATCTCCCGAGTGGTGAGACCGCCGACCGCGCGCAGGGTCAGCGCGACCTGGGAGGCGGGCGCGAGGTCCGGGTGGCAGCAGCAGAAGAGCAGGAAGAGGGTGTCGTCCCCCTCCTCGATGGGGCCGGGCGGTGGCTCGGCGTGCGTGACCTCCTCGCGGCGGTGGCGAGCGGCCTCGCTGCGGCGGGCGTCGACGAGCCGGCGGGTCGCGACCGTCGCCAGCCACGCGCGCGGGTCGCGCGGCGGGTGCTCGGGCCACACGCGCAGCGCCTCGATGAGCGCATCCTGCAGCGCGTCCTCGGCTGCGTCGAAGTCCTCGCCGCGACGAACCAGGCCGGTGAGGACCGGCGGGACGAGCGCACGGAGCGCGCGCTCGTCCACCTGTCCGGCCGGCGTCCCACTCACGCCGGGCCGTCGTTCACGGGCGCCCCCCACATGATCTCCCGCACGTCCAGCCACTCGTACAGCGGCTCGCCGCCCGGGCCCGGCTCGGAGGACACGTACGCAGCGATCTCGACGGCGCGCTCGTGCGACTCGACGTCGACCATGTACCAGCCGGCCACGAGGTCGCTCGTCTCGGGGTGCGGGCCATCCGTGGTGACGGGCGCGGCATCCGGACCGCCGTACCGCACCCAGGTGCGCGCCGGCGTCAGCGCCTGGGCGCCGACGAACTCGCCGCGCTCCTCGAGCATCTGCCTGACGTGCCGGAGGAAGGCCATGTGAGCCTCCACGTCCTCCGGGGCCCACTGGTCCATCGGGGGATACGGATGGTGCGGCTCCGGGCCGCCGCGGTAGTGCTTGAGGATCAGGTACTTCGGCATGGTCGCCTCCTGGTGTCGGGTGGCCGCGCCGTTCGCGGCCCTTCACCGGGTGAGCGGAGCCGGTCGGCGGTTCTCGACATGCAACCGCATCTTGTATCCGGACAGAACTCGAACGAGGCCCCGGAAACTAGGCATCTTCTACGACCAGAAGGTTCCTGTCTCCTGCCAGGTGCGGTGGCGCGGCGGGGAGTTGCACCGTGACGCAGAGACCCCCTTCGGCCCTGGGGGTGAGGCTCAGGGTTCCCCCGTGTGCCTGGGTGATGCTGTTGACGATCGCCAGGCCGAGGCCAACGCCTGCGTGGTCGGTGCGTATGCGTTTGCTCCCACGCTGAAACGGCTCGGCAAGCGTCGCCACCAACTGTGGGGTGAGCTTCTCGCCGGTGTTCTCGACGGTGAGCACCGCGCTCTTGGGGTGAGCGCGGGTCGTGACCCACACGGTGCCCTGTTCGGGCAGGTTGTGGACCACCGCGTTGTGCACGAGGTTCGTAGCCATCTGGAGCAGGAGCGCGGGTGAGCCGATGGTGGGGGTCGCGTCGCCTGAGGTCTCGATGGTGACGCCGCGTTGTTCTGCGAAGCGCAGCAGCTCTTCGGTGGCTTCTTCGGCTATCAGCGACAGGTCGACGTATTCCGGGACGAAGGTCCGCTGGTCGGCGCGGCTGAGCAGAAGCAATGCTTCGGTGAGGTCGATCGCCCGGGTGTTGACGACGTGGAGGCGCTCCACGAGCTCGTCGTCGCCGCGGCCTTGATCGTTGCGAGCCACGTCGAGCAGGGTTTGCGTGATCGCCAGCGGGGTGCGCAGCTCGTGGGAGGCGTTCGCCGCGAATCTCTGCTGTTCGGCGACGTGCGCTTCGAGCCGGGCGAGCATGGCGTCGAAGGCGTCGGCGAGCTCGCGAAACTCGTCATTGCGGCCTTCCAATCGGATTCGGTGGGAGAGAGATCCGGTCGTGGCCGTGCGTGTGGCGTCCGTGATCCGGTCCAGGGGAGCGAGCATCCGGCCGGCGAGGAGCCAGCCTCCCACGAGACCGAAGACGAGCAGGAACGCCATCACGATGGCCGCGGTCGGAGCGAATTGGCGCAGGACGACTCGCTCGTAGCTGGGCTCGAGGATGAGCCCGACGTGTCGCACACGCGTCACATACACCCACGTGGCGACGAGCAGCAGGACGCCGGCGACCATCAGGAAGCCGGCGTAGCTGAGGGTGAGCTTGAGGCGGACGCTCAAGCCAGGCGCTCTATCCACGGTCCCCTCCCTCGCGCCCGGCGTCTGGTTGAGCGCTGATTCGGTATCCGGCGCCGGCCACCGTGGCGATGATCGCCGGTTCGCCGAGGCGTTTGCGCAGTGCCGAGACGGTGATGCGCACCGCGTTGGTGAAAGGGTCTGCGTTCTGATCCCAGGCCCGTTTCAATAGCTCTTCGGCGCTGACGACACCGCCGTCGGCCGCGACGAGGACCTCGAGCACGGCGAACTGCTTGCGGGTGAGCGCCACGTAGCGGCCGTCGCGGTAGACCTCGCGGCGGAACGGATCCAGCCGCAGACCTGCGATCTCCTGCACCGGCGGCCTGTTGTGTGCGCGCCTGCGGTCGAGCGCTCTGAGACGGAGCACGAGCTCTCGGAGCTCGAACGGCTTGGTGAGGTAGTCGTCGGCGCCGAGCCCGAACCCGGAGGCCTTGTCGTCGAGACGGTCGGCGGCGGTGAGCATGAGGACAGGCATGCCGCTGCCGGAGGCGACGATGCGCTTGGCGATCTCGTCACCGGACGGCCCGGGTATGTCTCGGTCGAGGACGGCGATGTCGTAGACGTTGACGCTGAGCAGCTCCAGGGCGGTGTCGCCGTCACCGGCGATGTCGGCCGCGATCGCTTCCAGGCGTAGGCCATCGCGGATCGCTTCCGCCATATAGGGCTCGTCCTCGACGAGCAACACGCGCATGCGCCGATGCTACGAGCCGGCGCATATCGCCGGCGTATCGAAAACCGCATACGCGCCGGCAACACCACGCTGCCTTCAATGCCGGCGTGGCCTACAGCGAACCAGCACGAACGACGAACGGTCGGATGCGGATTCACTGGATCCGTGTCGCGGGCCTGCTGGCCGCTCTCGCGGCGATTGCCGCAGTCCTCGGCCACCAGTTGCCGGCGTCCTCGTCCTCGACGGCCGCATCGCCCACCCACGGCCTTCACCGTGAGCACCGTGGCGCGCTTGGCGAGGCCGACGGTTCCATGCCCGCCCGCACGACGGTCTGGGACAGCGAGGTTCCTGGTGTCGCCAACCTCGATCACGCTCTCCTCGGCGCCCTGCGCCAGGCCGCGACAGACGCCGCAGCCGACGGTGTCGCCTTCTTCGTCGACAGCGGCTGGCGTTCCCCGGCGTACCAGGAGCAACTGCTCCGCAAGGCGGTCTCGAAGTACGGATCGGAAGCGGAAGCTGCCCGATGGGTCGCCACCCCCAAGACGTCTGCTCACGTGTCGGGTGCCGCGGTCGACATCGGGCCCTCCGCTGCCACGGCGTGGCTGTCGGAGCACGGCGCCGAGTACGGGCTGTGCCGGATCTACGGCAACGAGCCCTGGCACTTCGAGCTGCGCCCCGAAGCCATCGATCGCGGTTGCCCGCCCATGTACGCCGACCCCTCCCACGACCCAAGGATGCAGCAGTGACGAACATGAGTAGAAGACCACGGCCGTTGGCCGCCCTCGCGCTGGTCGCCCTGATCAGCCTCACCGGCGCGGGCTGTGGCTCGAACGCACCTACCGAGACCGGCACCGCCGGCAGTGGCGCGAACACGAAGCTCACCGCTCGGGACAAGGCGGTGAAGTTCGCCGAGTGCATTCGGGCTCACGGCGTCAGCGACTTTCCGGACCCGGACGCGAAGAACCAGTTCCAGTACGGGGTCAGTGTGAGCGCCGCGGTATGGAAGCAGGCGACCACCGCCTGCAAGGCCCTGCAGCCACCGGGCACGTTGTCCGGGAAGCGGACGCCCACGCAGCAGTCGGCGAGCCTGAGGTTCGCCCAGTGCGTCCGCGACCACGGCGTCAAGGACTTCCCGGACCCCGTCAACGGCGAGCCCGTCATCGACACCTACAAGATCCCATCGTCCAACAAGCCCGGTGGCATGACCATCCTCAATGCCGCGACGCAGAAGTGCGGCAGCGTCCTGGGACAGGCAGCGGGGGGCCAGTAATGCGACGGAAGCGCTGGGCGGCGGCCGCAGCGGCCGTGCTGGTCGCGGCAACGGGCGGGGTGGTCGCGATGTCGGCCGCGGAGCATCCGACTGCGGCCGCCCAGGCGCTGGCCGCAGACACCGTCAA
>JAWVFY010000281.1:0-4061 GCA_033855575.1 Solirubrobacteraceae bacterium | reverse complement strand
CGGCGCCCGAGCACCACAAGCGCCGGCCTCGGCGGCGGCGGCACGCCTACTCGGGGAGCAGCGTGGGGCGCCGAATGGGCACTTTCGTCCTCGCGCGACCCGAGCCATAGGGCCCGATCGAAGGTCTCCTCTGACGAATGTGCTCCCCACGAGCACCTTCGTAAGACTCGCCGCGGGCTACAGGCCCAGCCCGTGCACGCCGAGCTCGTCGAAACCCACGTGGTGGGCGAGCTCGTGGCGGACCGTGCGCAGCACCTGGTCGCGCAGCAGGCCGGCGTCGTGGCCGAAGTCGCGGCGCAGGGTGTCGCGGAAGATGACGATGCGGTCGCTGACCGTGTCCCGGTGGGCGCCGTCGCCCTGGTAGAGCCCGTAGGCGCCGTGGCGGCGGCCGTCGTCGGAGATCAGGACGGCGACGTTGTGCTCGAGCGCGCGCTTGAGCAGGTCGGGCAGATCGTCGAGCGCCTCGCGGACGAGCTCGGCGAAGTCGGTGTCGTCGAACGGGTCCAGCTCGAGGAACTCGTCCTCGTCGGGCTCGACGGCCAGCCCGTCGGCGGCCAGGCGCTCGGCCCGCAGGACCACGCGCTCGAACTCCTCCTCGGACTCGGGCTCCCTCCACCCGGCCATGCGCACGAAGACCAGGCCCGCCAGACCGAACAGGATGGCGGCGCCGAAGGTCACGACGGCGAGCGTCTCGAGCGCCTTGACCGGCCCGGACGCGCTGAACCCCTGCAGCATCACGATGGCCGTCAGGCCGGTGCTCAGGGCGATCGCCGCGGCCCAGGCCGTGCGCTTCATCGCGCGAGCGCCCTTCCCACGACAAGCCGCTGGATCTCGTTGGTGCCCTCGTAGATCTGGGTGATCTTGGCGTCGCGCATCATCCGCTCGACCGGGTACTCGGTGACGTAGCCGTAGCCGCCGAGAACCTGGATCGCCTCGACGGTGACGGCCATCGCGGTGTCGGAGGCGAAGAGCTTGGCCATCGAGGAGTACATCGCGAGCTGGGGGTCGTTGCGGTCGGCGAGCGCGCAGGCCTTGTAGAGCAGCTCGCGGGCGGCGGCGGTCCTGGTCTGCATGTCGGCCAGCTTGGCCTGCAGCGCGGGCAGTTCGATGATCGGCTGGCCGAACGCGATGCGCTCCTTGGCGTAGCCGACGGCGTAGTCGATCGCGCCCTGGGCGATCCCGACGGCCTGGGCGCCGGCGCCCAGGCGCGTGCGCTCCAGCGTGGCCAGCGCGACGCTCAGGCCCTTGCCCTCGGCGCCGAGGCGGTTGGCATCGGGCACCCGCACGTCCTCGAAGACGGGTGAGCCGGTCGGCGAGCCCTTGATCCCGAGCTTGTGCTCGAGCTTGCCGACGCTGAAGCCCGGCCGGTCGGCCTCCACGATGAACGCGGTCGATCGCCGAGCCTCGCGGTCGGTGATCGCGAAGACCACGTAGAAATCGGCGATCGTGGCGTTCGTGATCCAGTTCTTGGTGCCGTTGATGACCCACTCGTCGCCGTCCCGCACCGCCGTGGTCCGCATCGACGCCGGGTCGCTGCCCGCCTCGGGCTCGGACAGCGCGAACGCGGGCGACCACTCCCCCGCGGCACAGCGCGGCAGCCAGGCCTCCTTCTGCTCGTCGGTGCCGAACAGCTGGACCGGCAGCGTGCCGAGCTCCTGGACCATGAGGATCAACGCGCTCGACGCGCACGCCTTGGCGACCTCCTCGATCGCCACGTTGAGCATCAGGGTTCCCGTCCCCGTGCCTCCGTACTCGGCGGGGAACGGCAGCCCCAGCAGGTCCTGCTCGGCGAACAGCTTGCGGATGTCCCACGGGTACTCGGCCTTCGCGTCGATCTCGGCCGCCCGCGGAGCCACCCGCTCCGTCACGATCTGCCGGATGGTGTCGCGAAAGTCCTTGTGCTCGGACGGAAGGTCGTAGATGTCCGCCATCGCCGTAGAGCCGTCCATGTCACGCATGGTATTGGCGCGAAAAGGGGAAGCGGGCAACCATGACCTACGGAACCTCGCTGCTCCTCATCGCCGTCGGCGCGATCCTGAAGTGGGCTGTGACGGCCCACGTGTCCGGCGTCTCGATCCACACGATCGGCACCATCCTGCTCATCGTCGGCATCATCGGCCTGATCATCTCCGCACTGCTGACCGCCGGGCTCTTCGGCCGCCGCGACACCGCTGTCGTGCGCGACCGCTACGTGGACGACCGGCCGCCCATCTGATCACCACGCGGCGGGAGGACCTCTGAGCGCCCCGGAGGTCCGGCCCGCCCGGGACGACGAGCTGCGCCACACGATCCGGGCGCTGTCCGAAGCGGGCTTCGGCCCACACGTCGGGCGGCTGGTGACGTGGCCGTGGGAGCAGCCGGCCGGCGTCGTGCTGGTCGCGCTTGGCCGGTTGCGGCGCGTCATCGGCGGCGCCTGCTGCGCGAGCTTCGGCACGACCGGCTGGATCGGTGCGCTGGGCGTCGTGCCGCGGTCCCGCGGCCGTGGCGCGGGTTCGGCGCTGACCGACGCGTGCGTCGCCTGGCTGCGCGAGCGCGGGGCCACGACCGCGCTGCTGCACGCCACCGATCAGGGCCGGCCGGTCTACGAGCGGCTGGGCTTCGTCGCCGAAGGGCGATCGCGCGCGTGGCGAGGCGGCCCGTCGCACGCCCGCCCGGCTGCCGGGTTGCGGCCGCTGCGCGCCGGCGAGCGCGCCGCGATCGCGGCGCTCGACCGTGCGGTCACCGGCGAGCGGCGCGACCCGGTGCTCGACGCGATCAGCCCGCTGACCGGCCTGGCGGCCGAGCGCGACGGCCGCCTGCGCGGCTACCTGCTCTCGTCGCCGTGGGGCGCGGGGCCGGCGGTCCTGGCCGACGACGAGGACTGCGGGATCGAGCTGCTGTCGGCGGCCCGGCGGGCGACCCAGGGCCCCGCGATCCTCACGCTGCCCGACGCCAACGAGGCCGCCGTGGCGGCGCTCGAGCACTGGGGCTTCCAGGCGGTCAACCACGCCGAGCGCATGCGCCTCGGGCCGCCAGTGCCATGGCATCCCGAGCAGCTCTTCGGCATGTACAACCTCTTCTGGGGCTGACGCCGGCGCTCAGACCGCGGGGCCGGTGGGGATCGCCGGCGCGCCGCGGCGAGGCTGGGAGCGATCGGGGAGGCGATACCACTCGACCATCCGCCCGTGCCGGACGAGCACGGCGCCGCGGACCACCGCGCCGACCCCCGCGCCACACGTGCCGCCCGGGCGGTCGGTCAGCCGCGCCTCGTAGACCACGAAGCCGGCCGCGCCGCCCACGGTCGTCATCCTCGCCCCGCACGGCAGGCTCGCGGTGACGACGAACGCCTCAGTCGCCGAGCGGATCAGCGCGACGGTCTCGAAGTTCTGAAAGCGCGACGGCACGGCGAAGTTGCGTGCCGCGCGGGCGACCTGGCCGCGCCGCAGCTCGTCGAGCCAGCCGCGGACCACGCGCACCTGGCTCGCGGGGGCACTGCCGGTCGCCCGCAGCGGCACGCGGTCGGGCAGGTGCAGGGCGCGGCGCACCTCGGCGTCGCTCGGGGAACTGCGCCGCGGCGCGCCGGCGGTGCGCGCGGCCGAGCCTCCACCGCCGCATCCGGCCAGCGGCGCAACGATCAGCAGGAGAGCGGTCCGCCGAAGCATCTGCGCCCATATGCTCCCACGCGCGCATGTCCTGGGAACCCGAGCTCGACGAGCTGCGCCGCCGCGAGGCGCTGGCGGCGGAGATGGGCGGCGAGGAGTCCGTGGCTCGCCAGCGGGGCCGCGGCAAGCTCACCGTCCGCGAGCGCATCGAGATGCTCGTCGACGCGGGGTCGTGGCGCGAGACCGGCATGATCGCCGGCCGCGGGGTCTACGGCGACGACGGCAGCCTGACCGAGTTCACGCCGACGAACTTCGTGGTGGGCCAGGGGCGCGTCGACGGCCGCGCGGTGATCGTCCAGGGAGACGACTTCACGGTCCGCGGCGGCGCCGCCGACGCCGCCATCTGGGAGAAGATGGTCTGGGCCGAGCGTGCGGCCAACGAATTTCGCGTCCCACTCGTGCGGCTCGTCGACGGCACCG
>JAWVFY010000280.1:0-9576 GCA_033855575.1 Solirubrobacteraceae bacterium | reverse complement strand
TCGTCGGCCTGCTGGACCACCTCGACGTCGACGAGGCCGTCATCGCCGGGACGTCGCTGGGCGCGAACACGGCGCTCGAGGTCGTCGCGCTGGCCCCGGAGCGCGTGCGCGGGATGGTCGTCGAGATGCCCGTCCTCGACAACGCGCTGCTGGGCTGCGCGCTGGCCTTCACGCCGCTGATGACCGCGCTGACCGTCGGCGAGCCCGTCATGCGCGCGGTGTCGTGGCTGACGCGCCAGATCCCCGACCGCGGGCCGGAGCTCCTGCAGGTCGGGCTGGACACCGTGCGCCAGGACCCCGCGCCGAGCGCGGCGGTCCTCCAGGGCCTGTTCTTCGGGCGCGTCGCGCCGCATCGCGCGATCCGCCGGACCTTCACGCCGCCGGCCCTGGTCATCGGTCACCGTCGCGATCCGGTCCACCCGTTCAGCGACTCGGGCATGCTCGTCGACGAGCTGCCCAACGGCCGCCTGCTGGAGGCCAGCTCGATCCTCGAGCTGCGGCTCGCGCCTGAGCGGCTGACCAACGAGATCGCGCGCTTCGTCGACGAGTGCTGGAAGCCCCAGCGCGGCCGGCGGGCGAAGGCCGCGGCGTAGCGGCTACGCCAGGTCGCGCAGCGCGAGCACGGCCAGCTCGTCGCGCTCGACAAGCCCGACGAGCGTCTCGACGACCTCGCGGTCGAACTGCGTCCCGGCGCAGCGGCGCAGCTCGGCGACCGCCTCGCACACCGGCATCCCGCGCCGGTAGGGCCGGTCGGAGGTCATCGCCTCGAACGAGTCGGCGACGAAGATGATCCGTGCCTCCAGCGGGATCTCGTCGGCCATCAGTCCCTGCGGGTAGCCGTTGCCGTCGAGGCGCTCGTGGTGGGCGCCCACCCAGCGCGCCTCCTCGTGCAGGCCGGCGTGGTGGAGCATCGTCTCGCCCACCTGCGGATGGACCTTGATCGCCTCGAACTCCTCGTCGGTCAGGGCCGAGGGCTTGCCGAGGATCGTGTTCGAGACGGCGACCTTGCCGATGTCGTGCAGGAACGCCGCGCGGCGCACGCGCACGATGCACTCGTCGGCGAGGCCCATCCGCTGGCTGATGGCCACCGCGTAGGAGGCGACGTTCTCGGAGTGGTCGCGCGTGTGCAGCTGCGTCGCGTCGATGCCGGCGACGACGCCGTGCAGGTGGGCGAGCATGCCGACCTGCACGGCCTCGGTGTCGCTGGCGATCGCCTCGCTGGCCACGGCGCACATGTTCTTGCCGTTGCGCTTGGCCCAGTACATGGCCTGGTCAGCGCGGCGCTGGAGCTCCTCGCGCGTCGTCCCGTCCTGCGGCATGGCGGCCACGCCCCCGCTCAGCGTCACCTGCCGGTCGCCGAGCACGCGGTGCCGCGAGACGGCGGTGCGCAGGCGCTCGGCCACCAGCAGCGCGTCGAGCTGGCCCGTCTCGGGCATCAGCAGGCCGAACTCCTCGCCGCCGATGCGTGCGAAGGTGTCGCTGGGGCGCGTGAGCTGGCCGACGATGCGCCCGACCTGCTCGAGCACCTCGTCGCCGCACTGGTTGCCCAGGGTGTCGTTGATGTCCCGGAGGTCGTCGATGTCGAACAGGACGAGCGCGGCGCCCGTGCCGTAGCGCTCGTGGCGAGCGATCTCCTGGCCGACCGCCTCGTAGAAGTAGCGGCGGTTGTAGAGGCCGGTCAGCGGGTCGCGGATCGCCGCCTCGAGCTTCTCGTGGTAGTCGCGGGCGTTCTGCAGGGCAACGCCGAGCTGGTCGGTCAGCAAACCCAGCAGCGTCCGCTCCACCTCGTAGCAGCCCTCGGACACCGGCCGCACGAGCGTGAGCATTCCCAGGATGCGGCCGCGCGCCAGCAGCGGCAGGCGCGCGACGTTGCCACCGCCACCGAGCTCGAACGTCGCGACGTCGGGGACCTCGGCGGGCAGGGGCGCCAGCGCGTGCTCCGTCATCCAGGATCCGGTGCTGGCCACCAGGGTGAGCCCGTCCTCGCCCGCCAGGTGCAGCGCCGAGGAGGACGTGCGCGCCGCCACCTGCAGCGCCTCGAGGCCGCGCTCCATCACCGGGCGCTCGTCGAGGACCTCGGTCAGCGTGGAGGCCAGTCCCGTCAGGGCCTCCAGCTCGCGGTTGCGGCGCAGCGCGTCGGCGGTCAGGCTGCGCTCGCGGATCGCGGCCCGGCGCTGCTCGACGAGCATCACCGCCTGGCGCGCGAACGCGATCGCCGTGGAGACCAGGAAGAGCGGGCCGAAGAAGATGACCGGCGCGAGACGGCTGCCGTCCGTGGCGAGCACCACGGCGCCCACGATCACCGGGTAGCCGACGATCGCGCCCAACGGCAGCAGCGTCTGGACGTAGGCCGCGCGGCGCGTCGGCTCGGCCTCCTCGCCACCCGGCCGGAGCTCGAGGTCGCGGCCCGCGGCCCAGGCGAAGCAGCTCGAGGCCAGGCCCCACAGCAGCGGCGTCGCGGCGTCGGGCAGGAAGTGCAGGCCCGCCGCCGAGCCGGCGGCGGCGCCGTCGCCCAGGCAGATCGTGACGACGACCCCGAGCAGCAGGCCCTTGACGGCCGTCGGCGCCGTGCCGCCGGCCGCGGCGGCGGCCAGGACCAGCGCGACCACGTCGATGGTCAGCACCGCCGTGAGCAGCACGTCGCCGCGGGCGAAGCCGGGCACGACCAGCAGGTAGATCAGCAGCGAGGCGCCCACGCCGGCCAGGAGCATCTGGTCGACCATCGCGGCCGGCCCCTTGGCCCGCAGCGCGTCGTGGGCCAGGATCAGCGTGCCGAGCAGCACGCAGGCCGAGGCCGCGAGGCCGATGTAGAGGCCGATCCGCCCGCCCTGCGGCGCGCCCACGAGCGCCGAGATGGCGATCAGCGAGGCCACGGCTGCGATGCCGCACGCCCCGGCGAAGGCCGTCCACGCGACGCGGCGCTCGGGCTGCCGGCGCGCGGCGGCCAGGCCGCGGCGCGTGGCCCACACCGAGGTGACCAGCGGAATGGCGAAGAGAGCGTCCTGGGTTGCCACGTCCCCCCGTGATTCGGCATTTCCTGGCGCAAGTTGAATCTCCCGCCTTCTTGGGACCCTCCTGATCGAACAACCGTCCAGAAAGGCCGGCAAGACCTGTTCGTTACGCTGCCTGACCGATGGCGAGCCGCGAAGAGGAGAAACGCAAGCGCCGCGAGGCGCGGATGGCGGCCGAGGCGGCCGCCCGGTCGGCTCAGAACCGCACACGGCGGATCCAGTACCTCCTCGGCGGCCTGCTCGCCATCGCGGTCGTCGTCGGCGCGGCGATCGCCGCCACCAGCGGCGGCAGCGGCGCCAAGCCGACGGCCGCGGCCTCGTCGGCCTCCGCGAAGATCCCTGCCGCCAGCGACCGCGACCTGACCCACGCGGCCAAGGCGGCCGGGTGCGTGGTGCTGAACCCCGCGATCGAGGGCCACACCCACGTCACCACGAAGGTCAACTACAAGACCAACCCGCCGAGCTCGGGCAACCACAACCCGATCCCGGCCCTCGACGGCATCTACAGCCCTGGGCAGGAGCCGACGCCCGAGCACTTCGTCCACGCGCTCGAGCACGGGCGGATCGAGTTCCAGTACCGAGCCGGCACGTCCAAGCACCTGATCTCCCAGCTCGAGACGCTGGTCAGCGAGCCGCTCAACGGCAAGGCCGCCTACAAGATCCTCATGTTCCAGAACAACACGAACATGCCGTACGCCGTCGCCGCGACGGCCTGGGGGCACATCATCGGCTGCAAGACGGTCAAGACGCCGGCGATGTTCGACGCGCTGCGCGACTTCCGCCTGCGCTACGTCGACAAGGGCCCCGAGCCCGGGATCCCGCCGACCAACTAACGCGGGGCGGGCGGGCCCGGCGGGTCGACGATGTCGCGGCCGGTCGGCTCGAGGCGCTCGTCGAGCTCGAGCTGCCAGAAGTAGCGCGTGAACGTCACACCTGCTCGGAAGGCGCCGACGTGGGGATCGACGGTCTCGCCGCGGGCCATGGCGACGATCAGCTCGGGGTAGGTCCGACCCGGATGCGCGGCGTACATCGGCGCCGGGAACGCGCCGCCGAAGCGCGTGTTGACGTCGGTGATGCCCAGGCCGACCTCGCTGTCGCGGAAGGCCTGAACGGTGCACGGCCCGTAGACCGCCAGCGCCTCCATCACGCTGCGGCCCAGCTCGATCAGCTCGGGGTCGTCGATCACCGTGCCCTTGATCGACTCGCCGCCGCGTGACTCGATCATCGTGCGCGGGATGACGTTCAGGCAGCGCCCGTCGCGGTCGCCGAGGCAGTCCATGGAGAACTCCTCGCCGTCCATCAGCCGCTGGACCATCACCGGCTCGTCGACGTAGCGGCAGAAGAAGTCGGCCTCCTCCGGCGTGCGGGCGGGGTGGATCGACCGCGCGCCCGAGCCACGGCGGGGCTTGACCATCACCGGGTAGGACAGGGCGGGCTCGCCGGGCAGCACGGTCGGCGGCGAGGGCAGCCCGTGGCGGCCCAGCAGCAGGTGGGTCTCGTACTTGTCGTACGTCGCGGTCGCCACCGCCGGCGAGGGCACCAGCGCGGGCAGCAGGCCATCGGCGCGCGCGTGGGCGAGGACCTCGATGTCCAGGTCGGTCAGCGGGATCACCGCGCCGACGTCATGCCGCTCGCACAGCTCGGCGAGGAACGGCACGTACTCGGGGTCGTCGGCCCGCGGCGGCGCGTAGCGGTGCGTCGCGGCGTACTGGGCGGGCGCGAGCGGGTTGGGATCGACGGCGACGAGCGTCGTGTGCCGGGCAAACGCGCTGACGATGTCGTAGCGCTTGCCCACCCCGGTCAGCAGGACCCCGGGCCCCGTCCTCACGCCGGGTCCCTCCAGCCGCCGGTGGCGCCCTTGTACAGGCCGTCGCCGTTGACCAGCATCTTGATCGTGCGCCAGACGATCGCCACGTCGACGCGCCAGCGGCGATGCTCGATGTACCAGAGGTCGAGCTCGATCCGCTCGGCCCACGGCAGCGCGGTGCGCCCGTGGATCTGCGCCCAGCCGGTCAGGCCGGGCTTGACGGTCAGGCGCCCGCGCTGGCGCTCGGTGTACTGGGCGACCTGGACCTGGATCGTCGGCCGCGGGCCGATCAGCGACATGTCCCCGCGCAGCACGTTGACCAGGTTGGGCAACTCGTCGAGCGAGTAGCGGCGCAGCAGCCGTCCGGCTCGGGTGATCCGTGCGTCGCCCTCGTTGACCGCCAGGCCCGCGCCGATGCCCTCGGCCCCACTGACCATCGTGCGCAGCTTGAGCATGTCGAACGACTCGCCGTCCTTGCCGACGCGGCGCTGGCGGTAGATCGGATGGCCGGGCGACTCGAGCCGGATGGCGATCATCGCCGCGATGACGACCGGGGCGGTGACCACCAGCGCCACCGCCGAGACGGCGATGTCGACCAGCCGGCGCGTCATCGGGTTCCCTCGGGCGCCGACCAGTGCGCGGGCGTCCCGCGCCGTAGCCAGTCCACGAGGCCGAGCGCCACCGAGGCGACGGTCAGCACGTAGTAGCGGGCCACCAGGAACGGGCGGGCGCGGAGCACCGGCGCGGCCAGCGCCGCGGCGAGCAGGCCGAGCTGCAGGGCCAACGCGACGGCGTAGACCCAGCCGTGGCCCAGCAGCGCGAGGTTGAACGCGAGCGCCGCGAGGTGCAGGAACGGCGCCGCATAGCGCAGGAGACGGTGGCTGAGGATCATCAGGGCGTAGAGGGGCGGGTAGCCGCGCGGCGAGAGCAGGCCGCCCCGGAAGACGATCGGCCAGGTGTGGCTCATCATCCGCCGCTTGCGGGCGAACTCGCCCTCGATCGTCGGGACCATCTTCTCGGTCGCGCGCGCCGCCGCAGCGTAGACGGCGCGGCGCCCCCGCTTGACCATGTTGAACGGGAAGCTGAGGTCGTGGCCCATGATCGGGTCGACGACCAGGTAATCCTCGCGGCGTGTGGCGTAGATCGCCCCGTTGCCGCCGGTCACCGACGCCAGCCGCGACTCCAGTGCGCGGATGGCCATCTCGTAGCGCCAGTACAGCCCTTCCTGGTTGGTCCCGGCCGCGTTGACGAACCGCACCTGCCCGCAGGCGTAGCCCACACCGGGGTCGGCGAACGCCGCGACGAGCTCGTGCAGCGCGCCGGGCTCCCACAGCGCGTTGGCGTCGGAGAACGCGACGATCTCCCCCCGCGCCCCCTGCACCGCCTGGTCCTGCGCCCGGATCTTGCCGCCCCGCGGCAGCTCGAGCACGAGGTCGGCGCCCGCCGCCCGCGCCCGCTCGGCGGTCGCGTCGGGCGACCCGTCGCAGGCCACGATGATCTCGAGCCGTTCACGCGGGTAGTCCAGCGCAAGCGCGTTGGCCACCCGGGCACCGATCACCTCCTCCTCGGCGTGGGCGGCGACGATCAGCGAGACCGTCGGCCACTCCGCGGTCGCCGACGTGGCGACCGGGCCAGCCCCACGCCGGCGCGACACCAGCGCGATCGCGGCCAGCAGCAGCGGATAGCCCAGCTGCGTGTAGAGCAGCAGCGCCACGCAGATCCAGAACAGGACGGCGAGCATCGGCCGCGCATTCTGCCCGGTCGGCCCGCCCGCACCGCGGCGAAGCGCTAGCGCCGGGCGTTCGCCAGGGCCGCCGCGAGGTCGACCAACCCGTAGCCGGTGGCCGGATCGCGGCCCGGCGCAAGGAGATCCCGTGCGCTGGCGTCCAGGCGCGCGCGGAGGGCCCTGGCGGTGCTCCGGGGCTGCGCGGCGGCCAGCAGCGCCGCCACCGCGGACACGTGCGGGGTGGCCATCGACGTCCCGCTCATCGTCACGTAGCCGCCGCCCGCCCGGTCGGAGAGCACGTCGACGCCCGGTGCGGCCAGCTCGACGTCTGCGTTGGCGTTGGAGAACGGCGCGGGGTTGCCGGCATCGTCGGTGGCGGCCACCGAGATCACGTCGGGCAGCGCCGCCGGGTACTCGAGCTGACCGTCGCCGTCGTTGCCCGCGGCCGCGACCAGCAGCGAGCCGGCCCGCCCGCCACGGGCCCAGGCCGCCGTCACGGCCGTCGCCAGGGTCTGCGAGGCCGGACCGCCGAGGCTCATCGAGATGACGCGTGCGCCCGCCGCGTGCGCCCAGCCGATGCACGCCGCCACGTCGGCGGTCGTGCCCGCGCCCTGCGGACCGCCCAGCGCCTTGCAGACGATCAGCGGCGAGGCGAAGGCGATGCCGGCGATACCGGCGCCGTTGTCGGTCGCGGCGCCGACCGTGCCGGCCACGTGGGTGCCGTGGCCGTTGTCGTCACCGCACTGGCCGGCCGCGACCCGGCCGCCGGTGGCCGTCGCACAGGCCGCGACGCGGCCCCGCAGATCCTCGTGGGCGGCGTCGATGCCGCTGTCGACGATGCCGACCGGTGCGCCGCCCCGGCTGGGCCAGGAGCCCAGACCGGCCGTCTCCCACGCCGCGGGGAACCCCAGCTCGGCGAGGTCGCCCTGCTGGGAGAACAGCGGGTCGTCCGGAGCGCCGCCCGCCTGGTCGTGCAGGATCCAGTTCGGCTCGGCCCAGCGGACGCCGCGCGCGTGCGAGAGCCGCGCGGCCGCCGCCTGTGGATCGCCGGCGACCGGCACGAGCCGCACGCGCGTGCCCCGCAGCCGGACACCTGGCCCCTCGACCCCGGCGCGCTTGATCGAACTGCCGTAGTGCGCGCCGGGGCGTAGGGACACGAGCACCCCGCCGGGCGCGGCGTCGGCTGCGCACGCGGCGACGGGAGCGACAGCGAGCACGGAGAGAGCGAGGGTGGTGAGGCGCAGAGCGGTCATGCCGGCCACGATCGCCGCTCGTGGGCCGGACGCCGGCGTTCGCGGGCAACTCGGCACGAACGCTGTGCACGGGCGTGACGGTTACGGTCTGATCCGCGCGTCGTGCCGAGAGACCAGACCACCCCGCTGTGCCTGCTGCTGCTCCCCGGCGTCCTCGAGGACCTGCCGTTCGCCGCGCGCGGCCGGGATCTGCTGCGCGCGCCCGCGGTCGTGGCCGTCGAGCCGGCGCGGGTCGCCGCCCGGCGGGTCGGCGACGCCCTCGCCGCCACCCAGGCCCGGCGGCTGGACAAGCGACTGCCGGGCACGCCCCGGGTCGTCGTGGTCCTCGACCCCGACCAGTACGGCCTGGCCCGCGCGCTCATCGGCCGCCACGAGGACTGCGAGCTCTGGTACGGCGGCCGTGTGGCGCCGGGCGACGAGGAGCGACGGGTGGAGCATCACCGGCTGGCCGCCGAGCGGGCGGTCCTGAGCTTCGACCCCGCCCCGCCCGACGCCGGCGAGCCCGCTCACCGGCCCAACGACCCGTTGTGGACACGGCTCGAGGAGCTGGGGATCGCCCGGCGTTAGAACGTCTTTCGGAATGAGCGCCGGGTTGTGAGTGCCGGATCGTGGATGCCGGGCGGCGCTCGATCCTGAAGGCAATGCCGGGGCATTGCCGAGGGATCGGGTGGCGATCCGGCGCCGCGAGACGGTGCTCACGGCCCTGCGAATCATTCCGAAAGCCGTTCTTAGACGCCGGCCAGCAACGTCCAGGTGCGCAGGACGAGCGCGGCGGCGTTGCTGTCGGTGTTCAGCCGGGTGGCGAAGTCCACCAGCCCGGTGCGGATCTCCAGCCCCTTGCCGAAGCGCGCCCCGACGATCACCGACTGGTTGTCGGGCGTCACGGCGTTGGCGGCCAGCGCCTCGCCGGAGCCCAGGGCCGCGGTCGGCTCGGCGCCGGGGTAGCCGGAGAACAGCCCCGTCCCGCCCGAGAACAGCTCGATGGCGTCGTTGAGGTTGGTCGCCGTGGTGGTCGCCGCCGTGACGGGCCGCAGCTTGGAGCCGAAGAGGTTGACCCCCGCGGGCGGCGTCGGGTGCTCGAGCCGCCCGTCCGGCGTCAGCGTCACGTCGCGCCGCAGGGAGTCGGTGCCGGTCAGCAGCAGCGTGCCCCCGCCGTGCACGAAGCTACGCAGCGCGACCTGCAGCCGCCCCGGGAGCCAGCGCGTGTCGCCGGGGAGCACCACGCCGTGATGGCCGGCCAGGCCCGGGCCGCGCCCGGCGGCCAGCGCCACGTCGGTCGTGATGTCGAAGCCCCGGTGTTCGCGGGCCAGGAAGGCCAGCAGCGGCCCCTCCTGCGCGCGGAAGCCCTGCGGCAGTTGCCCGCCGGCGAACACGCGCCCCGTCCGCACCGTCGCCCCCCGGTCGAGCGTGTCGGGCGTCCCGTCGCCGTCGTCGTCGACCGGGTTGCGGCCCTGCCACGTCATCAGGGGCAGGATCACGAGCACGCGGCCGTTGGGCCGGCCGTTGACCGCGATCGGCGTGGCCGCGCTGCGGCCGCCGCTGTGGACCTCGAACAGGTAGACACCCGAGGCCCCGCGGGGCGCGCTGAGCCGCAGCGGCGTGTGGGTGGTGACCCCGCGGCGCACCGGCTTGGTGGCGCCGAGCGCCCGCAGGTCCCAGCGGTAGGACGCGCCGCGGGCGTCGACCCCCACCGTGAACAGCGAGCCTGCCGCGGTCGGGTCGGTCGGCGGCTGGAGCTCGAGGTAGCGGACGGTGATCCCGCCGCGGCCGGGGAAGGTC
>JAWVFY010000279.1:0-5274 GCA_033855575.1 Solirubrobacteraceae bacterium | reverse complement strand
CAGCGCCGCTCGGGGAAGCCGAGCTTCGAAGCGGAGGTCGCGATCCGCAGGTCGCACCACAGCGCCAGCTCCAGGCCGCCCGCCAGGCACCAACCCGAGATCGCGGCGATCGTCGGCTTGGAGGGGGTACGGCGCGTGAACCCGAACGGGCCCGCCTCGCTCATCAACCGCGGCGCGAACGAGTCGATCGCCTTCAAGTCGGCGCCCGCGCAGAACGCCACGCCGCCGGCGCCGGTCACGACGAGGACGCGCGCCTCGTCGTCGCCCTCGAAGCGGTCGTAGGCCGCCTGCAGCGCGTCGGCCGTCGGCCCGTCGACGGCGTTGCGGCGCTCCTGGCGGTCGATGGTCAGGACGGCGGCGGCGCCGACCCGCTCGTAGCGGACCTCGTCGCTCACATCGCGCCCGGGCTGCGGGCTACCAGCCGCCCTGCCAGCGATGGCTGGAGGCGCGGGCCTTGGCGGCCTTCTTGCGGGCGTCCTTGCGCTTGTCGAGCTTCCACTGCAGCATCGACGCGAAGAGGATGAACAGCGGGAAGAACGCGATCAGGATGAAGCCGGCGTTGGTGACCACCTTGTCGTTGGTCGCGCCGTACCAGCCCTGCCCGCCGTCGTGGGCGAGCGCCGCGGGCGCGAGCAGCAGGAACACGGCGATGGTGGTCGGGAGCAGCCGGAGCACGCGCCAATCGTATAGAAGCCCGTGACGTGAAGACCCTCCAGCGCGAACGGCGCGACGCCACCGAGATCCTGCGCCTGGACCGGCCCGAGGTCCGCAACGCGATGAGCACGGCGATGCTCGACGAGCTGCTCGGGGTGCTGGCAGAGCTGGCGGCCGACAGCGAGCTGCGCGCGCTGGTGCTCTCGACGACCAGCGAGCGCGCGCTGTCGGCCGGCGCCGACATCGGCGAGGAGCTCGACCACGCCGGTGGGGTGGCGCGGATGGAGCGCTTCGCGCAGGTCTACGCGGCGCTTGACGCCTTCCCCGCGCCGACCGTCGCGGTCTGCGTGGGCAACGTGGTCGGCGCGGGCGCTGAATTCGCAGCCGGGTGCGACCTGCGGGTGGCCGGTGAGAACCTCAAGCTCGCCTGGGCGGGCGGGCGCCTGGGGGTGCCGGTCGGCCCGGCGCGGCTGGTCCCGCTGATCGGCCTGTCGCGGGCCAAGGAGCTGATTCTCACCGGCCGCGTCGTCGGCGCCGAGGAGGCGCTGCGGATCGGCTTTGCCCATCGGGTGGTGGCCGCGAGCGACGCTGAGCCGGCGGCGATCGAGCTGGCGGTCGCCGCGAGCCAGGGGCCGCCGGAGGCGATGCGCGGGCTCAAGGCGATGTTCCGCGACCTTGAGCACACGCCGGAGCGGGTGGCGCTCGAGAACGGGCTGCTCGTGGCCTTCCAGCGCGAGGGTGCCGGCCTGCCGCGGCGAACGTCCCGAACTGAGCCCTCTGGGGCTCAGTAATGGACGTTCGCGCCCGGGCCTAGGAGGCCTGGAGCTGCTTGCGCAGGCGCTTCATCGCCTTGCCGTTGGCGCGCTTGAGCCAGACCCGCATGAGCGGCGCCGCGCGCTGCTCGGCGCGGGGCGCTTCGAGGATCTCCAGCTCGAAGCGGATGTCGGTCCCGCCGTCGGGGCGCTCGCTCAGCACGTAGGTGCCGCGCGTACGGCGCCTGCCCCGGGCGCCGACCGACTCCTCGACGATCGTCTCCGGCGGGCGCGAGGCGATGACCTCCATCAGCACCCAGTCGTTGGCGTTGGGGGCGTTGGGGCGCATCTGCGCCTTCGCCCCGACTCCGGCGGCCGGACCCTCGTAGGTCCAGTCGATGAGCAGATGGTTGGTGAACGGCTCGTGGTTGGCGAGGACGTCGAGGAACGCGAAGACCTCCTCGCGCGGGCGGTCGACCTGGGTGGACACCACGATCGGCTTCATGGACCGCTACCCCAGCCTCTTCAGGAACGGCACCACCGTCTTGAGGAAGTCGTTGCGCGAAGGGGTCGCCGCCAGCGGGTCCAGGTGCGAGTAGGTCGCCGAGCGGTTGACGTAGACGTGGTAGGGGACCTTCGACTCCTTGACGAACGCCTTGGCGCCCGCGATGACGCGGCCTGAGCTCAGGCTCGTCTGGAAGACGTAGAGCGGGATGTTGACCTGCTTGGCGTGCCACGTGCGCAGGCCGAGGTACGTCGTCGACGGGTCCTTCTTCAGCGAGTTCGCCGCCGAGACGTCGATGGTCAGGCGCTTGGGGTAGTACCACTCGACGAAGTTGCCGGGCTCGTGCGAGGACAGCTTGGCGAAGCTCTCGATCGGCGTGATGCCGTCGTTGACCCAGCCGTGCAGCCCGTTGGCCCCCGCCGTCGCGTTGACGTGGCCGGAGTGGATGTGGATCAGCGACAGCGCCGTCGGCGACGTGCGGAAGTCGAACGAGTAGCCGTACTGGGCCTTGTTGGTGACCGGCACGTTCGGTTTGAACTCGGCGGGCAGCAGCGGCGAGGCCTGGCCGACCGATGGCGCGTCGGGCTCCTTGAGCACCCCGATCCCACCGGTCTCCTGGAAGGCGCCCGACGTCCACGGCAGGCCGAGGCCCAGGAGGTCCAGCCACGGGCTCGAGGTGGAGAGGTCGGAGATCTCCTTCTTGACGGTGGCCAGCGGCTGGCCGGGGCCCACGCCGCCGCCGTCGATGGCGACCATGCCGGCGATGTCCTTGTAGCCCGGGTGCCCGGCGAAGTCCCAGGTCGCGTAGTCATAGACGGACGAGCCGCCGAGCGAGTGCCCGCCGAGGATCACCTGGCGACCGCCCTTCTTGGCGGCCATGATCACGCGCCGCGTGTCCTCCATCGCCATCTTCAGGCCCCACTGGCGCGCGAACGGGAAGTCGGCGTCCTTCAGCGGCTGGTAGTGGGGCTGGATCGACTGGTCGCCGATCCAGCCCAGGTAGTAGTCGAAGAGCTGCTGGCCGGTGATCTGGCCCTTGAGGGCCTTGACCATGTAGGAGGTGTCCTCGAGCTGGTTGGGCCGGCGGTCGATCGCCCAGACCTGGAGGTTGGGGACGTGCTTGGCCAGGTAGTCGCCGACCGTCAGGAAGTCGGCCGAGCCGGCAAACGTGCCCGGGATGAGCACCAGCACCCGCTTGGCGCTCGGCTTGCCCATCTTCTCGATGTGCAGGTTGGCGTACTTCGCCGGCCCGAAGCCGGGGGCGCCCGCAACCTTGACGTAGGCGTCGCCGAGGGCGGTGGCGGGAGCGGCGAGGGCCACGGCAGCGGCGATCGAGGCAACACGGGAGCGCATCCGCCGCACCGTATCGGACGGATCTACCCTGCCTGGGGCATGGCCGTGCTGATCGCATCCGACCTCTCGAAGGACATCGCCGGGGAGCCCCTGCTCCGCGGCGTGTCGTTCAAGCTCGAGCGCCGGGACCGGATGACGATCGCCGGGCGCAACGGCGCGGGCAAGACGACGCTGCTGCGGATGCTCGCGGGCGAGGCCTCCATCGACGGCGGCGAGCTCATTGCCGCGAAGGGCACCCGGGTCGCGTTGCACGACCAGCGCCCGCCGCGCGAGCGCGACGTGACGCTGCGCGACTACGTGCTGTCGGGGCGCCGCGAGCCAATCGAGCTCGAGGCCGAGCTGCGGCGGCTCGAGGAGGCGATGGGGGAGGGCCAGGACGTTCTCGACCACTACGCCGAGGTCACCGCGCGCTTCGAGGCCCTCGGCGGCTACACGTGGCGCGAGCGCGCGACGAGCTTCGTTCACGGCCTCGGATTCGCCGACGCTGACTTCGACCGCGCGCTGCGGACGTTCTCCGGCGGCCAGCTGACCCGTGCCTCGCTGGCTCGGGCGCTTGCCGCCGAGGCCGACCTGCTGCTGCTCGACGAGCCGACCAACCACCTCGACATCGAGTCGCTGGAATGGCTCGAGCAGACGCTGCTCGGCCTCGACACGGCGGTGGTGCTGGTCGCGCACGACCGCTGGTTCCTGGAGACGGTCGGCACGGCGGTCCTCGAGCTCGAGGCCGGCCGCTCGCGGTTCTTCCCCGGCACGTGGACGCAGTGGCGTAAGGAGCAGGCGGTGCGCGAGATCGCGCTGGGCAAGGCGATCGACAAGCAGCAGGCCGAGATCGCGCGCCTCGAGCACTTCGTCGAGCGCTTCCGGGCCAAGGCGACCAAGGCGCGCCAGGCGCAGTCGCGGGTCAAGCGGCTCGAGAAGATCGACCAAATCACCCGCGACCCGAAGGACAACCGGGCGCTGGGGTTCGAGTTCCGCAAGCCCGAGCGCTCGGGCCGCGTGATCTTCGAGCTCGAGGGCGGCCGGCTCGAAATAGGATCCCACCCACCCAGGGTGCTCCTGCACGACGCCGAGCTGTGGCTCGAGCGCGGCGAGCACGTCTCGCTCGTCGGCCCCAACGGGACCGGCAAGACCACGCTGATCAACGCGCTCGTCGGCCGCCGGCCTCTCGACGGCGGCAAGTTGCGCACCGGCCACAACGTCAAGGTCGGCTACCTCTCCCAGCACGCCGAGGCACTCGGCACGACGGGCAGCGTGCTCGACGCGTGCCAGCGCGCGACGAAGCTCTCGCCCAACCAGGCGCGCGCGCTGCTCGGCCGCTTCCTGTTCAGCGGAGACGAGGCCGAGAAGCCGCTCGCAGGCCTCAGCGGCGGCGAGCGCCAGCGCCTCTCGCTGGCCATCCTGGTGCAGTCCGGCGCGAACGTCCTCGTGCTCGACGAGCCGACCAACCACCTCGACCTCGACGCGCGCGAGGCGCTCGAGGACGCGCTGTCGGAGTACCCGGGCTCGCTCCTGCTCGTCAGCCACGACCGCGCGCTGCTCGACGCCGTCGGCACGCGGACGGTCGCCGTCGAGGACGGGACGCTGCACTCCTACGAGGGCGGCTGGCCCGAGTACTCGCGCGTGCGCGAGGAGCGCAAGGAGCTCGCCCAGGCGCCGAAGCTCGCCAAGGGCAACGGCGGCGCCAAGCGACCGAAGACCAAGCCCGACGGCCCCTCCAAGAACGAGCTCAAGCGCCAGGCCGACCTCGAGCGCGAGATCGAGCGCGCCGAGGCCGAGCTGCGCCGGCTCGAGGACGAGCTCGCCGATCCGGCGTCGTGGGCGTCGCCGAGCGCGAGCGAGCGCAACAGCACGCGCCACGACGAGGCCAAGCGCCGGCTCGACGCGCTGATGGAACGCTGGGAGGCGCTTGCGACATAACGCGCAGCGCGCGAGTTCTTAACCGGCGAAGTCGGCGGTCACGAAGACGCCGTCGTCGCCGCGGACCGCGGCCACGCCGGCGAGCCGGAGCGC
>JAWVFY010000278.1:0-3923 GCA_033855575.1 Solirubrobacteraceae bacterium | reverse complement strand
TGCATCCTCTGCTACCGCTGCGTGCGCTACTCGCAGGAGATCAGCGAGGACTACCAACTCGTGCTCCTCGAGCGCGGCGCGCACTCCTACGTCGGCACGTTCGACGGGCACCCCTACGTCGCGCCGTTCAGCGGCAACATCATCGAGCTGTGCCCCGTGGGCGCGCTGACCTCGCGGCCCTACCGCTTCCGCGCGCGGCCGTGGGACATCGAGGGCGCCGGCTCGCTGTGCACGCTGTGCCCCTCGCAGTGCAACGTGACCTTCACGGTCCGTGACGACCGCGTCATGCGCGTGCTCGCGCGCGACCACGACGGGGTCGACGACGGCTGGCTCTGTGACAAGGGCCGCTTCGCCTACCAGTCCATCCACGTCGACGAGCGTGTGACCGAGCCGCTGCTGCGCGACGGTGGCGAGCTGCGGCCCGTCTCGTGGGAGCGCGCGCTCGACGAGGCCACGGCGGGCCTCAAGCGCGCCGCCGGCTCGGTCCGCGCGCTGGCCGGCGGCGACGCGACCAACGAGGAGGGCTTCCTGCTCGCGCGCCTCCTGCGCGAGGCGCTGGACTCGACGGCGATCGAGTCCCAGCTGGGCGGCGGACCCGATGCCGCTCTGGCCGCCGCGTTGAGCCACCCGTCGCTGCAGGCGACCGTCCCCGATCTCGAGTTCGCCCACGCCGTCCTCGTGCTCGACACCGAGCCCGTCGACGACATGCCGATTGTCGACCTGCGGATCCGCAAGGGCGTGCGCCGCAACGGCGTCAGGCTCGCCGTCGCGACCTCGCGGCCGTCGTCGCTGGACGCCGTCGCCACCGCCGTTGCACGGTTCGCGCCCGGCGCCGGCGAGGCGTTCGCCGCGGCGCTCAACGCGGCACTCGACCCCACCCGCCCCGGAGGCGTGGTGGAGGAGCTGGCGGCCGCCGCCGGCGCGACCGCCGACGATGTCCGCGCGATCGCCCGGACGCTGGCCGGCGAGGACATCGTGGTCCTGTGGGGCGAGCGGCTGACCGCCGGGCGTCGCGGCGGCGACGCCGCACGGGCGCTGCTCAACGTCGCGGGGCGGCTCAGCCTGCGCGACCGCGTGGGCGCCGGCCTGCTCGAGGTGCCCGCCGCGGCCAACGGCCGCGGCCTGCGCGAGGTCGGCTGCACGCCCTCCGGCGAGGTGCCCGACTCCCCCACCGCGGTCTACCTGCTCGACGTCGACCCCCTCCGCGACACCCCCGACCGCAGCGCCTGGGAAGCGCGCCTGGAGAAGGCCACCACGGTCGTCGCCCATGCCGCGTTCCTGACCGAGGGCCTGCGTGAGCACGCGACCGTGGTGTTCCCCGCCGAGTCCTACGCGGAGAAGGACGGCACCGTCACCCACCCCGACGGCCGGATCCAGCGGCTGCGCCCGGCGATCGGCCTCCAGGGCGCCAACCGCTACGGCTGGCAGGTCCTGGCCGACCTCGGCGAGCGCCTCGGCGTGCACGAGCGGATCCTCACCGGCGGGTTGGCCTGGCAGCAGCTGACGGCCGCCGTGCCCGCCTATGCCGGCATCACGCTCGACGAGATCGGCGGCCGCGGCGTGCGCTGGCCCGAGCGCAACCCGGACGCCGCCGCCGAGCCCGACTTCGGCCCGTTCGGCCTCGACGCCCCGCCGTCGGCGCCGAGCCCAAATGGTGTGCTGCGGCTCGGCACCTACCGGTCGATCTGGGACTCGCCCGAGGTCACCGCGTCGCCCGCGCTGGCCTTCGTCCACCACGACGTGCACGTCGAGCTCTCGCCGGCCGACGCCCAGCGCCTGAACGTCTTCCACGGCGAGCGGGTGATCGTCGCCAGCAACGGCGACAGCGCCGAGGCGACCGTCGCGCTGCGTGACGCCGTCCCCGCAGGCAGCGCCTTCCTCGGCGATCGCGCGCTGGCCGGCCCCACCGTCGAGATCAGGAAGCGGTCGTGATGCTCGGCCTCGTCAACTTCTTCGAGCCGTGGTGGATGCAGATCCTCAAGGCGATCATCGTCTTCGCCATCGGCCTGCAGATGGTCCCGATCGTCCTGCTGGTCGAGCGCAAGCTGCTGGGCCGCTTCCAGAACCGCTACGGGCCCAACCGCGTCGGCCCGTTCGGGGCGCTGCAGCCGCTGGCCGACATCATCAAGCTGGCCACCAAGGAGCAGTTCCGGCCGCGCACGTCGGTCGAGGCGCTCTACGTGTTCGCGCCGATGATCTCGATCATGACGGCGGTCGCCGCGTTCGCGATCATCCCGTTCGGCGACGTCAACGACATCTTCGGCACGAAGACCGGCCTCTACGGCCTCGACGTCCCGATCGGCCCGCTCTACCTGTTCGCCTTCGGCGCGATCGCCTTCTACGGGATCATGCTGGGCGGTTGGGCGAGCGGCTCGAAGTACTCGTTCCTGGGCGCGATGCGCGGCGCGGCGCAGCTGATCTCCTACGAGGTCTCCCAGGGCCTGGCGCTCGTCGGCGTCGTCATCACCGCGCAGACGCTGTCGATGACCGGGATCGTCCACGCGCAGGCGCACATGTGGTACATCGTCCCGCAGGCCGTCGGGTTCCTGGTCTTCATGACGGCGAGCTTCGCCGAGACAAACCGCGCGCCGTTCGACCTGGTGGAGGCCGACGGCGAGCTCGTCGGCGGCTATAACACCGAGTACGGCGGCGCTCGCTTCGCGTCCTACTACTTCGCCGAGTACCTCAACGTCATCGTGGTCAGCGGGATCGCCACCACGGTGTTCCTCGGCGGCTGGCTGATCCCCGGCGTCGACGTCCCCGGCTGGATCCAGCCGTTCGTCGTGCTCGGCAAGATGTCGCTCTTCATCTTCTTCTTCATCTGGGTGCGCGCGACGCTGCCCCGCCTGCGCTACGACCAGCTGATGAGCTTCGGCTGGAAGGTGCTGCTGCCGCTGGCCACCCTCAACGTCCTGGTGACCGCGATCCTGGTGACCGCCTGATGGCCCCTGCCGAGCCCTACTCCCTGCCCGACGACCAGATCGAGGTCGTCCACGCGCCCCAGCCGGGCGGGGCCGGCGGCCTCTACCGCGCACTGGGCGAGACCATGCGAGGACTCAGGACGACGTTCTCGCGCGTGGCCGAGGGCGTGACCACGCTGCAGTACCCCGAGCAGAAGGTGCCGGTCTACCCGCGCTTCCGCGGCCGCCACAAGCTGCACCGCTTCGAGGACACCGGGCTGGAGAAGTGCGTCGGCTGCTCGCTGTGCGCCGCCGCCTGCCCCGCCGACTGCATCCGCGTCGTGGCTGCCGAGAACACGCCCGAGAACCGCGTCAGCGCGGGCGAGCGCTACGCCGCGGTCTACGAGATCAACCTCTCGCGCTGCATCTTCTGCGGCTACTGCGAGGTCGCCTGCCCGTTCGACGCGATCACGATGGGCCACGACTACGAGATGTCGGACTTCCACCGCTCGGACCTGATCTTCACCAAGGAGATGCTGCTGGCCGAGTCGCTGGAGCGCACGCCGCTGCGGGCGGAGGGGGAGTAGGACCCATGACCGCGGTCTTCTTCTTCATCGCCGCCATCGGCGCGATCGCGGGGGCGATCGGCGTCGTCACCGTGCGCAACTCCTTCTATGCCGTGCTGGCGCTCGTCGGTCACCTGCTGTCGCTGGCGGCGCTGTTCCTGCTGCTGCGCGCCCAGTTCGTCGCCGCGGCGCAGGTGATCGTCTACGCGGGCGCCGTGATGGTCCTCTACGTGTTCGTGGTCTCCTACGTCTCGGAGGGCCCGTTTCAGAGCACGCCTGGGGCCGTGACCGGCGCGGGCCGGGCGCTGGCCTACCTGTTCGCCGGGCTGCTGGCCGCCGAGCTGCTCGTGGCGATGCTCGGCAACGGGCTGGAGGCCATCGGCGACGACGGCGCTCCCTTCGACCCCGGCTTCGGCACCCCCGCCGCCATCGGCAAGCTGCTGCTGACGAAGTTCCT
>JAWVFY010000277.1:0-11402 GCA_033855575.1 Solirubrobacteraceae bacterium | reverse complement strand
CCGGCGCCGGGCACTGGCCGTGGCTCGACGCGCCGGAGCTCGTGACGAAGGTCACCGACTTCCTCGTGCGCTAGAGGGCCGCGACGGGCGATACGTTCGGCGGATGCCGGCGGTCGTCGTCGCGGCGCTGCTCGCCGTGCTCTACCTGGCGCTCGACCCACCGAGCGCGGACCTCGCCGCGCACACCTATCGCGTCGGCCTCTTCGACCACGCCGGCTGGACGGTGTGGGACAACGGCTGGTACGGCGGGCATCACCTGCCGGCCTACAGCGTGCTCTTCCCGCCGCTGGGCTCGCTGCTGGGCCTGCGGGTCGTCGCGGCGCTCAGCCTCGTCGGCGGGACGGCGGCGTTCGCGGGGGTGGCCCGCCGGACGCTACCGCGCCAGACCGGGCCCTCGCTGTGGTTCGCCGCGGCGCTCGCGGCGAGCATCCTCAGCGGCCGCCTGCCGTTCGCGCTCGGCGTCGCGGTCGGAGCCGGCGCGCTGCTGGCTGCGACCCGGGGGCGGTGGGCCGCCGCCGGGCTGCTGGGCGCCGCCACCACGCTGTGCAGCCCGGTCGCCGGCCTATTCCTCGCGCTCGTCGGGACGGCGTGGTGGCTGGGCGCGGCCCGCCCGCGCCCGCGTCTCGCGCTCGTCCTGGCCGGGGCGGCGGTGGCCGCCGGCGCAGTCGTGGTGCTGGCCTTTCCCGAGGGCGGCAGCGAGCCGTTCGTGGCGTCGGCGTTCTGGCCGGCGCTCGCCGCGGTGGCCGTCGGGCTGGCGCTGGCGCCCGCGGGCCCGGTGCGGATCGGCCTGGCCCTCTACGCGCTGGTCCTCGTCGCCGCGTTCGCGATCGCCACCCCGCTGGGCGGCAACGCCGCGCGGCTCGGCGCGCTGGCCGCCGGGCCGCTCGCCGCCGCGCTGCTGGCCGATCGCCGCCGCGTCCTCGCGCTGGCCTCCCTGCCGCTCGCCTACTGGGTGCTCTACCCGGCGGTGCGCGACTGGTCGGCCGCCGCCGGCGACCCGGCCCAACCCGCCGCCTACTACGCGCCGCTGCTCGCCGAGCTGCGCCGGGTGCAGGCCCACCGGCCGCCGGCGCGGCTGGAGATCCCCTTCACCAAGGGCCACTGGGAGAGCGCGCGCGTGGCGCCGGTCATCCCGCTGGCGCGGGGCTGGGAGCGCCAGCTCGACCGCCTGCGCAACGGGCTGTTCTACGACGGCCCGTTGACCGCGAGCCGCTACCGGCGCTGGCTGGCCGACAACGCCATCGGCTGGGTGGCGCTGGCCGACGCCCCGCTGGATCCGTCGGCCCGCCGCGAGGCGGCGCTGGTGCGCGCCGGGCTGCCGTACCTGCGGCCGGTCTGGCGCTCGGCGCACTGGCGACTGTTCGCGGTCGAGCACGCCACCCCGCTGGGCGCGAGCCGCCTCGGCGCCGACTGGTTCACCACCACGGGCGGGCTCGTGCGGGTCCACTGGACGCGCTACTGGGCGCTGCAGGACGGGCACGGATGTGTGCGCCGGGCGGCCGGCGATTGGACGCTGGTGACACCCGCGACGACGGGCGCGACGGTGCGGGTCGGCATCGACGTTACGCCCGGACGCGCTCTTTCAGGTTCGGCGCGCTGCCGCTAGGATCCCTCGCTTCCATGCACCGCGTCCGAGCGCTCCAGACGCGGCTGCTGCCGCACGGCCCCTGGGACGTCGTGCGGCAGGTGCTGCTCTTCTTCCTGGCCTACAACGGCTACCGCCTGGTTCGCGGCATGGCCGACGACCCTGGCGTGACCGCCGCGGCGTTCGAGCACGCCCGGGCGCTGATCGGCATCGAGCGCAGCCTGCACATCTTCGTCGAGCCCAGCATCCAGGGGTGGGCGACCAGCACCCACGTCGTGGCCGACGCGGCGAGCTGGCTGTACCTCAACGCACAGACCTCCGTGACGCTCGGCTCGCTGGCCTTCCTCTACCTGTTCCACAACAGCAGCTTCTACTTCGTGCGGAACATGTTCATGGTGGCGATGGCGATCGCGCTGATCGGCTACGTGCTCTACCCGACGGCGCCGCCACGCTTCCTGCCCGAATGGGGCTTCACCGACTCGGTGGCCAACTTCACCGGCGTGGGCCACGACAACACGACGGTCGACGCGCTGTTCAACCCCTACGCCGCGGTGCCCTCGATGCACACGTGCTTCGCGCTGATGATCGGCGTCCCGCTGTCGCGGCTGGTGCGCAACCGGGTCGGCAAGGTCTTCTGGGGCCTCTACCCGCTGGTCGTGGTCTTCGTGATCGTCGCGACCGGCAACCACTTCATCTCCGACGCCTTCCTGGGCGGGTGCACGGCCGCGGTGTCGGCCTACGCCGCGTCGTGGCTCGCGCGGGCCCGCCCCGCGGCCTGGGCGTTCAGCCACTCGGGCGTCCCCGCCTGATGGCGCGCCGCATCGCCCCGGGCGAGCGCCGTGCGCTCGTGCGCGACGCGTTGGTCGAGTCGCGTCTGACGCCCAACGCGATCTCGATGACCGGCTTCGTGCTGAACATCGCCGCCGCAGTGCTCGTCTGGCAGCGCTACTTCTTCCTCGGCGGCATCGCCTTCATCGTCGGCTCGATCATGGACACGCTCGACGGCCGCTACTCGCGGATGAGCGGGAAGGGCACGCAGTTCGGGGCGTTCCTCGACTCGACGCTCGACCGCATGGAGGAGGGCATCGTGCTCACCGCGGTGGGCGCGTACTTCGCCACGCGGGCCATGGAGGCCGCGGTCGCGGCGACCGCGGTGGCCATCGGGGCCTCGCTGCTGGTCTCCTACACCCGCGCGCGCGCCGAGGCCCTCGGCGTCGAGTGCAAGGTCGGCATCGCCAGCCGCGCGGTCCGCGTCGTCATCCTCTCGATCGGCCTGGTCTTCGCCAAAGGTGCTTCACTTGGCCACTTCGAACTGCTCGAGCCGGCCGTCTACGTGCTCGCCGCGCTGAGCGTGATCACCACGCTTCAGCGCATCCTCCACGTTCGCGCGGCGCTCACCGTCGTGTAACCCCGCCTTCACAGACCGGTACGTCTCCCAGACTTCGCAAAACCAGAGGAGCATCGAACCTTGACTTCCAACGGCAACGGCGCGGCCAGCGCCGCCGTCTCCACCAACGGCGCCGCGCGCTACCAGCACGAGAAGGTCCGCGTCGCGATCGTGGGCGTGGGCAACTGCGCCAACTCGTTCGTCCAGGGCGTCCATCACTACGCCGACGCCGACCCGAACGTCGACGTGCCCGGGCTGATGCATGTCGACCTCGGCGGCTACCACATCTCGGACATCGAGTTCACGTGCGCCTTCGACATCAACAAGAAGAAGGTCGGCAAGGACCTCGCGCAGGCGATCTGGGCCGACCCCAACAACACGATCAAGTTCACCAACAAGGTCCCGCGCAAGCTCGACGTGCCGGTGTACCGCGGCATGACGCACGACGGCCTCGGCAAGTACCTCAAGGAGAAGATCGTCAAGGCGCCGGGCGAGACCGCCGACATCGTGCGGATCCTCAAGGAGACCCGCACCGACGTCGTGGTCTCCTACCTGCCGGTGGGCTCGGAGGCGGCGACCAAGTGGTACGTCGAGAAGTGCCTCGAGGCCGGCGTCGGGTTCGTCAACTGCATCCCGGTGTTCATCGCGCGCGAGGAGTACTGGGGCAACCGGTTCCGCAAGGCCGGGCTGCCGATCGTCGGCGACGACATCAAGTCCCAGGTCGGTGCCACCATCGTCCACCGCACGCTGGCCCGCCTGATGCACGAGCGCGGGGTCAAGATGCTGCGCACGTCTCAGCTCAACGTCGGCGGCAACATGGACTTCTACAACATGCTCGAGCGCGAGCGCCTGGAGTCCAAGAAGATCTCCAAGACGAACGCCGTGACGTCGATCATGGGCCACACGCTGCCGCCCGACGACGTCTACATCGGCCCGTCGGACTACGTGCCGTGGCTGACCGACCGCAAGTGGGCCCACGTCCGGCTCGAGGGCCAGGCCTTCGGCGACGTGCCGCTGAACATGGAGATGAAGCTCGAGGTCTGGGACTCCCCCAACTCGGCCGGCATCGTCATCGACGCGGTCCGCTGCTGCAAGCTCGCGCTCAACCACGGCCTCGGCGGCCAGATCGACGGCCCGAGCTCCTACCTGATGAAGTCGCCGCACAACCAGCGGCCCGACGACGAGGCGCGCGCCGCGACCGAGAAGTTCATCGCCAAGTACGCGGGCAAGGCCGGGGTGGGCACGAAGCCCACGGGCCGCACGGCGCCCGCGCGCAAGCGCGCCGCGGCGAAGGCCTAGCCACCCTCCGGCCGTCGAGTGGACACTTGGGTGCGTATAGCGCGCCCAACTGTCCACTCGATGTCCCGACGGGCCGGCGGGCATACCATCACTGCCGTGGCCTCCCTGACCATCGCGCAGGTCTCCCCGTACACGTGGGGCACCGACAACGAGGTCAACCGCGGGATCGAGCGCGTGGCGGCCGAGCTGGTCCGGCGGGGGCACCGGGTGGCGATCGTCGCGCCGTCGCCGTCGCACGTCGCGGTGCGCGACACGCGCCGCCGGCTGCGCGACGGAACCGTCTGGCAGTCCGGCGGCCCGGAGGTGCTCGCGGTGTCCGAGGCGATCAGCCAGGGCCCGACCGCCCGGCGCGCCGCGTTGCCCGTCGACGTCGGCCGCGCGATCGACGCGCTCTTCGACGCGGTGTCCTTCGACATCGTCCACGTCCACGAGCCGTGGGCGCCTAGCGTGGCCAGCGCCGCGCTGCGCAGCTCGCCCGCGCTGAACGTCGGCACGTTCCACGCACCCACCGAGCGCGTCGTCTCGACGCAGGTGGCGCGCAAGCTGGTCGGTCTCGTCTTCGGGCGCCTCGACGCCCGAATCGCCAGCTTCGAGGCGACCGCCGACCTCATGCGACGCTTCTTCCCCGGCGACTACCGCGTGGTCCTTCCAGGCGCCGACCCCGTGGAGCGCCAGCCGCGCGCCGAGCGCCCGCGGATCGCCTTCGTCGACGACGAGGAGCGCGGGGCGCTGCGGCTGTTCCTGCGCGCACTGCGGCGGCTGGACCCGGCGCTGGCCTGGGACGCGACGGTGGTCAGCGCGCGCGGCCCGTCGTCGTCGACGCCGCTGCGCAGCGAGCTGCGCGACCGGATCGCCTTCGCCGAGGACGGCGCCGACGAGGTGCTGGCCGTGGCCGACGTGCTGGTCGCCGCCAGCGACGGGGCGGCGCCCGCGCCCGGCCTGCTCGTGCGCGCTCTTGCGGCCGGCGCGGTCCCGCTGGCCGCCCGGCTGCCCGCCTACGAGGAGCTGATCGATGACGGGCGCGGCCTGCTGTTCGAGCCCGACGACAGCGAGATCCTCGCCGGCCAGCTCGCGCGGCTGATCACCGACGGCCCGCTGCGCGACCGGTTGCGGGCAGGTGCCGACGCGCTGCGCGGGCAGCTGCGCTGGGAGCGGGTGGCCGACGAGCAGGAGGCGGTCTACGCCGAGCTCGTGGCCCGGCGCCACCCGATCGCCGGCGACCCCGCGATCCGGGCGCGCCTGCGCCGCCGCAGGCTCATCGACGTCGACCTGCACATGCACACCGACCACTCGCACGACTGCGCGACGCCGGTCGAGGTGCTGCTGGCCACCGCCCATGAGCAGGGCCTCGGTGCGATCGCGATCACCGACCACAACGAGGTCTCGGGAGCGCTCGACGCCGCCGCGAAGGCGGCGCGCTTCGGCGTGAAGGTCATCGTCGCCGAGGAGGTCAAGACCGCTGAGCAGGGCGAGGTCATCGGGCTGTTCCTGCAGGAGAAGATCCCGCGCGGGCTGACGCTGCAGGAGACGGTCGCCGAGATCAAGCGCCAGGGCGGCCTGGTCTACGTGCCCCACCCGTTCGACCGGATGCACTCGGTGCCCGACTACGAGCACCTGCTGACGATCCTTCAGGACATCGACGCGATCGAGGTCTACAACCCGCGCGTGGCGATCGGGTCGTTCAACGAGGAGGCCGCACGGTTTGCCCGCAAGTACCGGATCGTCGCCGGCGCCGGCTCGGACTCCCACGTCGCGCAGGGCCTGGGCTCGGTGCGGATTCGGATGCACGACTTCGACGGGCCGGGAGAGTTCCTCGAGTCGCTGCGCACGGCCGACATCGTCACCAAGCCGTCGAGCCTGCTCTATGTGCAGGCGCTGAAGTTCCTGGAGACCAAGGCCACCCCGGCGGGCGCGCGGCGCGCTCGCAAGGAGCGGCGCGTCCGCCGGGCGACCCGCAAGGCGTGATGCAGGGCGAGGGAGCGCCGCGGGGGCCGTCGAAAGCCTCGGCACCGATGCCCGCCACCGATGACGAGATCCGCGAGAAGTACCTGGAGCGCGCCATCCGCGAGCTGAACACGCTGACGCGGGAGCTGCAGTCGTGCGATCTGTGCCCGCGGGGCAGCCGCGTGCCGGTGCTCGGATCGGGCCATCCCCAGGCCGACATCGTGCTGCTGAAGTACGCGCCGCGGACCTCGGAGGTCGAGGAGGGCGTGGCGTTCTACGGGCGCAGCGGGACCGCGCTGATGAAATCGCTGCGGCGCCTGGGGATCGACCCGCTCGCCGTCTACGGCACGCTGTGCGTCAAGTGCCCGGTGACCGACCCGTCGCTGGCCGATCCCGGCTGCATCGCCCGCCTGGTCGAGGAGCTGGCCATCGTCCAGCCGCGCATGGTCGTGATGATGGGCGAGGACGCGCTGGGCGTCCTCAACGACCTCGCCCTGCCCCTGGCTCGGCCGATCTCCGCCCAGCGCGGGGTGCTGCAGACGCTCACGCCGTCGATCGAGGCGCTCGTGGTGCCCAACATCGACGACTCCCTCGACGAGGAGTCCGCCAAGCGCGAGTTCTGGTCGGCCTTCAAGGTCCTCGGCGAGTGGTACGCGGACCTGCCTCCGTATTAGTCCGGCCGTCGTTGCCAGGACGGCCCACGGCCCTCCTGGCCGCGACCGTCGTCGCGCTGGCGTACTTCCTGCTGGCGGGCGAGCTGCCGTCGCTGGGGTCGGGCGACGGCGCTGTGCTCGTGGCGGGGCTCGTGGGGATCGGGCTGATCGCGGCGATCGTGCTGTCGGTCACGCGGGCCGGGGACGAGATGTTCCCCGTGGCCCTGCTGTTCGTGGGCAGCGCGATGCTCGTGGCGGGCATGGACGCCGCGGGCGCGCGGGCCAGCGTCAGCCCGTTCGAGGCGCTCGCCGCCGGCTCGTTCGGCGTACTGCTCGGCCGAGCGCTGGCCGCACCGGCCGTGGCGCTGGCCGTCCCGGTCTTCGTGGCCATCGTCGATGCGTGGAGCGTCGCCACCGGCCCGTCCTCGCGGCTGGCCAACGGCTCGCCGCGCGGTGCCGCGGAGCTGACGTTCGACCTGCCGTCGTGGGGGAGCGTGCCCGGCGCGTCGTCGCGCCTGGGCCTGACCGACGCGGTCTTCCTGGCGATGTTCAGCGTGTGGGCGGTGCGCTTCGGCCTGCGCCCACGGGCCACGCTGGTGGGCATGGTCGCGGGCCTGCTGGCGGCGGTCGTCCTCTCGGTGACGCTCAACCGGCCGGTCCCCGCACTGCCGCTGATCGCCGTCGGCTACTGGCTGCCGAACCTCGATCGCTTCGCGGCGCTGTTCCACGATCGCCCTGCGGGGTAGCGTTGGCCCATGGACCTCGAAGAACACACCCTGGAGTCCGCGGGCGACCGGTGCGAGGAGTGCGGGGCGAAGCTGACCGAGGCCGAGAAGGCGGCGGTGCTCGAGTCCGGCGGCCCCAACCTGTGCGCCATCCACGCCGCCGAAGTGGTGCCGCTCAGCGAGGAGGAGGCAGTCGACGACACGCCCTAAGGCGTCTGCACCCAGTACTCGACGGCGTGCAGGATGCGCCCGTCGTGCAGCAGGTAGAACGAGGCGACGGCCCACGAGACGTCGCCGCTGACCGTGGCCTCCGCGGCGACATTGCGGCCCTCGGTCAGGATCCGCCCGACCTCCACCTGGCGCTCGCCGGGCACGGCCATGTGAACCGCGAGGAAGGCGTCGCGGGACTCGAACCGCTCCCCGGTGTGGGGCCACTCCACGACGACGTTGGGGTGCAGCTCCTGCGCCGCGCGCTCGGCGTCGCCATCGGCCAATGCGGCCCAGAGCCTGCCTACGGCGTTAATGGGTCACCTCCGCGGGGCATCCAGCCCCGCGCCCGATGCAGCAGGCGGGCCTCCGGCCGCCGTAAGAAGGACAACCTTCCCCAGCTTGGCCCCCGCGGTGAAGCGATCGTAGGCCGCGGCGACATCGCCCAGGTCGTAGGTCGCGGCGACGGGGACCCGGACCACGCCGCTGGCGAGCAGTGGCAGCACGTGCTTCTCCATCGCCCGCGCCGTCGCCGCCTTCTCCTCCAGCGGCCGGGAGCGCAGCATCGACGCCCGGAGCGTCGCGCGCTTGCCCATCAGCGCCAGCAGGTTGACCTCCGCCTTGAACCCGCCGCCCACGCCGATGACGACGATCCGGCCGCCGGGAGCCAGCGCCTGCAGGTTGGCGCCCATGTTCGGCGCGCCCACGAGCTCGAGGATGACGTCGAACGGGCCGTGCTCCTCGAATCCCGCGGAATCGAGGACCTCGTGCGCGCCGAGGCCGGCCACGCCCTCGCGCAGCCCCTCGTTGCGCACGGTCGCGGTCACGTGGGCGCCGGTCGCGCGGCCGAGCTGCACGGCGGCGGTGCCGACGCCGCCCGCCGCACCGTGCACCAGCAGCCGCTCGCCAGAGCGCAGCCCGCATTGGGTGAAGATCGCGTCGTGGGCGGTGGTGAAGACCTCGGGCACCCCGCCGGCCGCAGCCCACTCGAGCCCATCCGGGACCGGCATCAGCTGGCGCTCGTGGACCGTGGCCAGCTCCGCCTGCCCACCCCCGCCGACGATGGCCATGACGCGGTCGCCCTCCGAGAAGCGCATGGCTCCCGGACCCAGCGCGGCGACCTCGCCGGCCAGCTCGAGCCCTGGGATGTCGGGCGGCGAGCCGGGCGGCGCCGGGTAGCCGCCCTGGCGCTGGTGGATGTCCGCGCCGTTGAGCCCCGCCGCCCGCACGCGGACCAGCACCTCGCCGGCTCCGGGCTCCGGGTCGGGGTGCTCCTCGACCACGATCTGCTGGTCCCGCACCGTGGCGGCGCGCATCAGGCCCGCTCGAGGACCGCGACGCACTCGACGTGGTGCGTCTGGGGGAACATGTCGACCGGGCGCACGCGGCGCAGGACGTAGCCCGCCTCGGTCAGCTGCGCGGCGTTGGGCGCCAGCGTCGTGGGGTTGCACGAGACGTAGACGATCCGTTTGGGCGCCGCCTCGATCACCCGCCGGACGATCTTCTGCGAGAGCCCCGAGCGCGGCGGGTCGACGACCAGCACGTCGGGACGGCCGGCGCGCTCGACCAGGTCGCGCATCGCCAGCCGGACGTCGCCGGCGAAGAACTGCGCGTTGGCGATCTCGTTGCGCCGGGCGTTGGCGATCGCGTCGCCCGCCGCCTGCTCGACGACCTCGACACCCCACACCTCGCCGGCGCGCGTGGCCAGCGACAGCCCGATCGTCCCGATGCCGCAGTAGAGGTCGTAGACGCGCTCCCAGCCGCGCAGCTCGGCGTAGTCGACGGCGATCGCGTAGAGCTGCTCGGCCATCTCGGTGTTGGTCTGGAAGAACGCATCGGGCGAGATGGCAAAGCGCAGGCCGCCGAGCTCCTCCTCCAGTGCCGGAGCGCCGGCGATGTGCTCGGTCAGGCCGCCCGTCGTCGTCTCCCCGACCCCCGCGGCCTGGGTCCAGAAGACGCCGTCGGCTCGCGCCGCCTCGGCGAACGCCTCGCCGTCGAGCGTGCCGGGGCTGGTGACCAGGCGCACCTGGATCTGACCGGTGCGCCGGCCCTCGCGGATGACCAGGTTGCGCAGCAGCCCGGCCTGGGTGCGCCGGTCCCACGCCTCGAGGCCCTGCGCGCGGCAGAAGGCCAGCACGTCGCGCCGCGCCTCGTTGACGCGCTCGGAGACCAGCAGGCAGTCCTCGACGTCGACGATCTCCTCCCACGAGCCGGGGGCGTGGAAGCCACAGACGAGCGTGCCGTCCGGACCCTCGCCGAACGAGAACTCGACCTTGTTGCGATAGCGCCACTGCTGCTCGGCACCCACCATCGGCTCGAGCTCGAACCCGTCGAGCCGGCCGATGCGCCGCAGCGCGTCGCCGACCTGCTCGGCCTTGACCTCGAGCTGGCGCTCGTAGGGCAGCACCTGCCACGGCGCGCCCGGGTGGTCGGCCACCGGCGCGATCCGGTCGGGGCTCGGCTCGACGATCTCCAGCGTGCGCGCCTCGCCGTAGGCGCGCTTGCGCTTGGTGACGACGGCGCGGACCCGGTCTCCCGGGATCGCGCCGCTGACGAACAGGACGTAGCCGTCGAGGCGCGCGACGCCCGCGCCACCGTGGGCCAGCGAGTCGACCGTCACCTCGACCGTGGCGCCCTGGGCTGGGCGCGTGGCGGTCGGTGCCTCGCTCATTTCAGGGCACGATCGATCGCCGTGAGGACCGACTTGCGGTTCGCGTCGCGGCGCTCGTGATCGCGCACCTTGCGCAGCTCGGCCGACGAGAGGTCCGACAGGCGCTCGGCCACCTGCGCGGCGGTCAGCTCGTTGTAGCCGAGGATCGGGAAGGTGGGGCCGAGGCCGGCGGCGCGGCGCGCACGGTCGACCTGGCGGACGATCGCGTCGGTGCGCTCGCTGGTCCGGCGGCGGCTCGAGTCGAGGATCGTCTCGACGTCGGCCAGCAGGTCCTGGGCCTGCCGACGGCCGAGGCCGACCAGGCTGGCCGTCAGCTCCTCGGCGTCCTCACGGGTCATCCGCCCGCGGCGCACTGCGTCCTCGAGCGTCTCGGCGATCCGCTCGCGCGTGAGGATGATCCCGCGCGTCAGCGTGTCGCGCAGGGCGAGCAGCGAGTCGCGCAACGAGGCCTCGTTGGCCTCCGCGCGACCCTTGGCGGCGGTGCGCGGCGTGGCCTTCCTCGTCGTGGTCGTGCGCTTGCGCGCGGTGCCCGACTGCTTCGGCTGAGGCATCGCCTTCGAGGCTACCCGTTTCCCGCTCCGAGTCGGCCGTCAGCCGAGCAGCCACTCGAGCAGCGCCTTCTGGGCGTGCCGGCGGTTCTCGGCCTGGTCCCAGATGCGCTGGCGCTCGCCGTAGAGGACCTCGGCGGTGATCTCCTCGCCGGGGTGCGCCGGCAGGCAGTGCAGCGCGATCGCACCCTCGGCCGCCCGGTCGAGCAGGTCATCGTCGATGCGGTACGGCGCCAGCGCCGCGCGGCGCGCGGCGGCCGTCTCCTCGTCGCCCATGCTGACCCAGACGTCGGTGTAGACCGCGTTCGCGCCGGCGACGGCCTCGGCGGGGTCGCGGACCAGTCGTGCGCCGTGCGCGTCACCCTGCAGCTCGTAGCCCTCGG
>JAWVFY010000276.1:0-3865 GCA_033855575.1 Solirubrobacteraceae bacterium | reverse complement strand
GCCATGTCGGCGATGATGAACTGGATCGCCTGGTGCATCGCGATCGGCACGCCGAACTGGACGCGCTCCTTCGAGTACTCGGTGGCGAACTCGAACGCGGCGCGCGCGATGCCGGTCGCCATGGCGGCGACGCCCGGGCGCGTGCGGTCGAGGGTCATCATCGCCAGCTTGAAGCCCTTGTTCTCCTCACCCAGCAGGTACTTGGCGTCGACCTCGGTCTCGTTGAAGGTGATGGTCGCGGTGTTCGACGCCCGCTGGCCCATCTTGTCCTCCTTCTTGTCCACGATCACCGTGTCGTCCTTGCGCACGAGGAACGCGGAGATGCCGCGATGGCCGGCATCGGGGTCGGTCTTGGCGTAGACCGTGAAGAAGTCGGCGTAGCCGCCGTTGGTGATGAAGCACTTCGAGCCGTTCAGGACGTACTTGTCGCCCTTCTTGACGGCGGTCGTGCGCATGCCGGACACGTCCGAGCCGGCGTCCGGCTCGGTCAGGCAGAACGAGGCCAGCTTGAACGACTCGGTGAGGTCGCCGAAGAACTCGCGCTGGACCTCCTCGGAGCCGCCCAGCTGGACCGGCGCGGAGGCCAGGCCGTTGGCGCCGATCGACGTGGCGATGCCCGAGCAGCCCCAGGCCAGCTCCTCCTCGATCAAACAACCGTCGAGGTAGCCGAGGCCGGGACCGCCGTACTCCTCGGGCGCGTGGTTGTTCATCAGGCCGACCTCGTGGGCCTTGCGGAGGATGTCCTCCGGCCAGGTGCCGTCCTTGTCGTACTCCCACGCGACCGGGCGGATCTCCCGCTCGGCGAAGTCGTGGGCCATCTCGCGCAGGTTCTTCTGCTCGTCCGTCAGGGTGAAGTCGACCATCGTGGAAGCCTTTTCCTCCTAGATTGACTGGTCAGTCAATGATGTGCTCCCCGAAGGGTAGTCGAGCGAGCGCGTCAGTTCCACAGCACCCAGACGACGATCGCCAGCCCGGCAACGATGCTGACACCGGTTAGGATCACCAGCGGCCATTGCCAGGGAAACACGGCCGGCCGCCGTGGGGCCATCGTCCGGGAGCGAACACGTCGCCACATGCCTTCAGTATGGGCACACTGGGGGCATGCAGGACGCGTTCGGCATCGTGCTCTTCGTGGTCGTCGGGGTCGCGCTGGTCGCCGCGATCTACGCTGCCGTCGGCTCGGGCGCCCTCTACAACCAGATCGGGCGCGGCGGGCTGTCGCTGGATCGAGACGACGACCCGCGGCCCGGCGGGCCGCTCAGCGGCGCCATCTCGCGAGCGGTGGCCGACGAGGAGATCCGCCAGATGCTCGGCGCCCGCAACGCCCGGCGCGCGGCGCGCGGCGAGGCGCCCCTCGACGTCGAGCAGGAGCTGGCCCGCCTGAGCGCGCCGGTGATCGATCCCGCGCTGGAGGGCGAGGTCCGCTCCCTGGTCATCGCCCGCAACGAGCGCCGCCGGCGCCAGGGCAAGCCGCCGTTGGACGTCGAGGCCGAGGTCCGCCGCCAGCTCGCCGAGCTGACGCGCTGATCAGGCGAACGCGAACGCGATGCCGAGCACCGCGTAGACCGCCAGCAGCTGGACGCCCTCGAACCAGGTCGACTCGCCCTCGTTGGTCACGTGGTTGGCGATCAGCACCGCCAGCAGCAGGCCGGCCAGCTCGAAGCCGTTGAACACCAGGCCCATCGGGTGCGGACCGATGACGAACGAGGCGACGACGAGCAGCGGCATCACGAACAGCGCGATCTGCGCGCTCGAGCCGATGGCGATGTTGACCGCGAGGTCCATCTTGTCCTTGGCCGCCACCACGACCGCGACCCAGTGCTCGGCGGCGTTGCCGACGATGGCCACCACGATCGCGCCGATGAAGAACTCGCTGAGGCCGATCGAGTGCGCGGCCTGCGAGATCGAGCTGACCAGGATCTCCGACATCCCGCCCACGGCCACGCCGGCGACCGCCAGCACCGCCACCGAGCGGCGCACCGTCCAGGGCTCGCCGTGCTCGGTCTCGGCCTCCCCCGACGGCGGGTTGAACAGCGCACGGTGGGTGCGCAGCGAGAAGACCAGGCCCGCGACATAGGACGCCATGAGCACCGCGGCCAGCACGACGGAGATCGTGTTGACGGTGCTGTCGAAGTGCACGCGCTCGACGCCCGGCTGCGGCAGACCGGGTCCGTGGACGAGGACGTAGATCGCCGGCATGACCATCGCCGCGGCGGCGAGCAGGAGCATCGAGGACTGCGCGCTGGCGGCCGTGCGGTCGAACGACTGGCGGTCGCGGCCCAGGCCGCCCACGAGCATCGCGGCGCCGAGCACGAGCAGGATGTTGCCCAGGATCGAGCCGATCAGCGACGCCTTGACCACCTCGTGCAGGCCCCGGCCCAGGGCAAACAGGGCGATGATCAGCTCGGGGGCGTTGCCGAACGTCACGTTGAGCAGGCCGCCGATGCCCGGGCCCGAGCGTTCGGCGAGCTCCTCGGTGGCCCGGCCCATCAGTGCCGCGGTCGGGATCACGCCCGCAGCCGACGAGAAGAAGATCAGCGTCGCCGAGGCGCCCGCGACGTCCAGGACGACGGCCAGGGGGATGAACGGGACGAGCCAAGCGGTCCAGCCCAGCGTGGCGCGCAGCGCCCTCACGAGACCCGGCGGGCTACTGCCCGACCAGCGCCGCGCACTGCTGGATCTTGGCGACGTCGCTGCCCGCCTTCGAGAGGCAGGTGAGGTACTTCGACGACGACGAGCCCGCCGACGGCGCCGCGGGGGTCGTCGTGGCCGGGGCGGGCGTGGTCGTCGAACCGCTGCCCGTGCTCGCCGTGGTGCCGCCGAGCAGCTGGCGCAGCTGCGAGAACGGCCGGGCGTTGCTCGGCGCGGTGATCGTCTGGGGCTGGTTGAGATCGGAGATCGAGAGATCGAAGACCAGCTGGCCGGCCTTCAGCCCGCCGGCACGCGGCCGCACCGCGGGCGGAACGGCGATGTCGATGACCAGGCGCAGGCGGCGCAGCGCCTTGTCGTCCTTGCCGGTCCAGACGTCGAGCGAAGCGGACTTGACCGAGCTGGCGATGTCCTGACGCTGCTGGGGCGTCAGCGAGGTCGGCAGCTTCGTCGTGGACTGGTTCAGCGCGCTGGCCTTGCCGAGGACCGAGCTGATGTCCTGCAGGAACGTGGGTACATCGACGCCGCTGACGATGTGGTAGGTGCTGGCGCCGCCAACGGTCTCGGTGCCCGCCACGCTCGGGTTCTTCAGCCAGTGCAGCGGATCGATCCCCAGTGACTTCAGCGTGGGCGAGCCCGTGCTCGACTTCGCCGCCGCGCCCTCGTAGCCCTGCTTGAACTTCTGGAAGGTGGGACCGTCGACCGCGAACGTCGTGCCCTGCAGGCGCAGGAAGCCCTTGTCGCCGGTCGACACCGCGCCCGCGGTGAAGCTCGTCGTGCCGCTGGTCAGCGCGAGGTTCAGGTCGAGCTGGGGCAGCTTGCCCTTGCCCTCGGTCTGAAACGGCCCGGTGACCTTCAGCGAGACCGGGCCCGTGAGGCTCTTCAGGCCCGTGGAGTCAAAGGTCAGAGCGACCGCCAGCCTGCCGCTCTTGACCGAATGGCTCGGCCCGAACGTGGCCTTCAGGAGGTCGCTGGCGTTGCCGGCAGCGCCCCCGCCACCGCTGCTGCCGCAGGCGGCAAGGCCGGCGACCGACAGGGCAAGAAGGCCAGCAAGGGCGACGAAACGAAACCTGCGGGGCATCGGCGTGTTCGAGCCTACCATCGAGCCGATGGGTCCCCGAACCACCGTTGCGCTGCTCGCAGCCGCCGCGACAGCGCTGCTGCCGGGCGCGGCGAGCGCCGCGCGCGTCCTGCGCATGGACGCCTCCGGCCACGT
>JAWVFY010000275.1:0-6932 GCA_033855575.1 Solirubrobacteraceae bacterium | reverse complement strand
GCGAACGCGTCGCGCGCGAAGTCGCTGAGGGCGACGACGGCCGCCGCGCCCTCCACCGCCTCCATCGTCAGCCGCACCCGCAGGCGCCGGTTGGCCAGCGCCGCGCGGTGCGGGATGCCCATGTAGGACAGGACGGCGGGCCGGCCGGTCCGCCGGCTCCAGCGCGCGGCGACCGCGCCGTCGGTCGGATAGAGCGCATGGGCGATCTGGTCCTCGCCGCGGACCAGGTCGAGATAGCTCAGCGGCGCGTGGGTCAGCCATGGCTCGTAGAGGCGCCGGCGCAGGCGTTCCTGCGGCGGGCGGCGATGCCGGGTGATCGGCAGCCCGTCTTCGACCGTCCGGGTGGTCGCGCCCGGGTGCGAGGTGATCAGGCGCGGGCGCTGGCCCGCGGCGAGCAGCCCGTCGGCCAGCCCGCGGGCGAAGCGCTCGGAGCCGCGGCGGACCTCGGGCCAGTAGCAGGGGTTCAGCAACGCGACGCGCAGCGTCGAGCTCACAGGAGCACCGTGCGCTGCGCCGCCGCGCCGCGCGCGACGTGGGCCATCTCGGCGGCGTCGAGCAGCGCGCGGGCGGGAAGCTCGGCCGCCGCGCGGGCCAGCCCACGCGGCGAGCGGCCGTAGGACGGCGTGGCGGCGCGGGCCCACGGCAGCGCGAGGGCGACGGCCAGCCACGGGTGCCGCCGCGCGAGCGGCAGCCCCGCGAGGGCCAGCGCCAGCCAGGCGTGGCGCGGCTTCCAGAAGATCCCCAGCGGCATGCCCCGCCGCAGCCCCGGGTGGCGCTTGACCACGGCGGGCACGTGGCGCCACCGGCGCAGCCCGCGCAGCGAGCCGGCCAGCGTTGGGACATCGACGGCGTGGAACGTCAGCGCCTCGGGCGCCCCGACCAGCGGCGTGCCCGCGGCCAGCGCGCGCTGGGCCAAGTCGGTGTCCTCGCCGGCCGGCTCGGGGAAGGCCTCGTCGAAGCCGCCCAGCCGCTCGAGGACCGCCCGCGGATAGAGGATGTTGCAGCTCTCGCCCCACGCAGTCGGCGGCGTCACGTTCATCGTCCGCGCACGCGGCGAGCGCGCGGCCAGCGCGTCCTCGTCGGGGTCGGGGCGCGTCGCGCCCTGGACGATCGCGCCGGGGTGGGCGACGGCCCTGGCCAGCAGCCGCGCCAGCCACTCGGCCGGGGGCCGGCAGTCGTCGTCGGTGAAGGCCACCAGCGGCGCCGTGGCAGCCCGCCAGCCAGCGTTGCGTTGGATGGAGGGCGCCGGCCGCTCCGGCCGCACGACCTCCGCGCCCACCGGGTGACCGGCGGCCAGCTCCGCCAGGTCGTCCTGGGTGGTGGCGACCAGCAGCTCGAACCGCGAGCGCTCCAGCGTCTGCTCCTGCAGGGCGTTGAGGAGCCAGCGCAGCCGCAGCGGGCGCCCGTGCGCCGGGACCACGACGGCGATCTCCGGCCCGCCGCTCACAGCACGAGCGTCCCGTGGCGGATCGAGCCGCGGACCATCGCCGCGACCTCGGCGCCGTCGACGAGGGTGTGGCGCGGCAGCTCGGCCAGCGCGCGGGCCACCCCGCGCGGCGAGCCCCCGTAGCGGCCCGCGCCGCCGGCCAGCCACGGCGCGGCGAGGGCGGCACCCAGCAGCGGCCGGCGGCGGGCGACGGCCATCCCGGCCAGTGCGAGGCACAGCCGCGCGTGCGCGGGCTTCCAGAACAGGCCGGCCACCAGGTGGCGGCGCAGACCGGGGTGCCGGGCGACGGCCAGCGGGAGGTCGCGCCAGCGCCACGCGCCGACGATCGCCTGGCCCAGCGAGGCGGCCTCGACGGCGTGGAAGGTCACGGCGCCCGGCGCCGCAACCAGCGCACGGCCGTCGGCGCGCGCCCGCAGCAGCAGGTCGGTGTCCTCCCCGGCGGCGAGCGGGAAGTCCTCGTCGAAGCCGTCAAGGCGTTCGAGGACCTCGCGGGGGTAGGCGATGTTGCAGGTCTGCCCGAACGGCGTCGGCGGCACGACCTCCTGCGTCCGCGCGTGCGGCGAGCGGTGACGCAGCGCGGCCTCGTCGGGGTCGGGCCGGGTCGTCCCCTGGACGACCGCGCCGGGATGCTCGCCGGCGGCGGCCAGCAGCTGCGCCAGCCAGTCGGCGGGCGGCCGGCAGTCGTCGTCGGTGAAGGCCACCAACGGCGCCCGTGCGGCACGCCAGGCCGCGTTGCGCCGCGCCGCCGGCCCGGATCCGGGCGCGGGGATCGCCAGCGCGCCCAGCGGGTGCGCGGCGGCCAGCTCGAGCAGACCCGGCTGTTCGGCGGCGATCAGGACCTCGAACCGCGAGCGCTCGAGTGACTGCTCCTGCAGCGCGATGCGCAGCCAGCGCAGCCGCAGCGGGCGCCCGTGCGCCGGCACGACGACCGCGATCTCCGGGCCGCTCAACCCCCGAGCGCCTCCGGGTGCGCGCGGTACCAGTCCACCGTCCGGCGCAGGCCCTCCTCCAGCGAGACCTCCGGCCGCCAGCCCGTGCGCTCGCGCAGCTTGGTCGAGTCGACCCACTGGCGGTCGATCTCCCCGGCCGGCGTGCCCTGACCGCGGATGTCGGGCTGCACGTCGGTCCCCGCCACCTTGCACAGGAGCGCGACCACCTCCCCCACGCTGTGCGGCGCGTCGCCACCGGCGTTGAACGCCTCCCCACCGGCCTCGGGCAGCGCGTCGGCGATCGCCAGATACGCGGCGGCGGCGTCCTCGACGTAGAGGAAGTCTCGCTCTGGGCTGCCGTCCGAGCGGATGACCGGCGCGCGGCCGGCCAGTGCCGCCGCCACGGCCTCCGGGATCAGGCGCGACGGGTTGAGATCGCCGCCGCCGTAGATGTTGGCGAAGCGGGTGACCGCTGTCGACAACCCGAACGAGTGGAAGTAGGACCGCGCGATGAGGTCGGTGCACGCCTTCGAGACGTCGTAGGGGTAGCGGGCGCCAAGCGGGTGATCCTCGGTGTAGGGCAAACGGTCGCTGGGCCCGTAGGCCTTGTCGGAGGCGGCGACGACGACCCGCGCGACGTCCTGCGTGCGGCACGCCTCGAGCAGCATCCAGGTGCCGCGGATGTTCGATTCGAAGGTGGAGACCGGCGAGCGCGACGCGGTGCCGACGATCGTCTGCGCGGCCAGATGGAAGACGCTGTCGACCTCGTACTCCCCGATCGCCCGATCGACGACGCCGGGATCGGTCAGGTCGCCGTGGACGACGGCGCAGCGCGCCTCGGTGCCCTCGAGCACGAGGGCCGAGCGGCGCACGTCGTCGCGCTGCAGCACCACCACCTGCTCGCCGCGGTCCAACAGCGCCTTGACGAGCCAGGAGCCCAGGACGCCGTACGCGCCGGTCACGAAGCTCGTCATCGCGCAGCCTCCTCGAGGTCCCACAGCTTCCACGGCGCATCGCCCGCGGCCCACAGATCGTTGAGCAAGACGGCGTCCTTGTAGGTATCCATGCAGTCCCAGAATCCGGTGTGGCGGAAGGCGCGCAGCTGGCCGTCGGCGGCCAGGCCCTCCAGCGGTTCGCGCTCGAGCACCGACGTCTCGGTCAGGTAGTCGAACACGCCGGGCTCGAAGACGAAGAACCCGCCGTTGATCCAGTGCTCGGCCCGCGGCTTCTCGTGGAAGCCGAGCACGCGGTCCTCGGCGTCCATCTCGGCCACGCCGAACTGCAGCTCGGGCCGCACGACGGTCATCGTCGCCAGGGCGCCGTGCGCCTCGTGAAAGGCCAGCGAGCGACCGAGGTCGACGTCAGCCACCCCATCGGCGTAGGTCGCGCAGAACCGCTCCTCCCCCACGAGATCGCGCAGGCGAGCCAGCCGGCCGCCGGTCGGCGTGTCGAGGCCGGTATCGACGCAGCGGACGCGGACGCCCTCGGGCCAGCGCTCCGCCGCGGCGAACTGCTCGATCAGCTCGCCCTTGTAACCGGTGCAGAGCACGAAGTCCGAGAACCCCTGGACCGCGTAGAGCTGGACGACGTGCCAGACGATCGGCTTGGCCCCGATCTCCACCAGTGGCTTGGGCAGCGAGCGCGTGCGCTCCTGCAGGCGGGTGCCGCGGCCGCCGCACAGCACGGCAACGGTGGGCTGCGAGCTCATGGCCGCAGAGCCTATTGGCGCCCGGGGGCGGGAGACGACGGCGCCCAGCGCCGTCGCAGGCGCAGCGCCGGCCGCTCGATCAGCAGATAGCTGATCGCCGCGACCGCAACGCACAGCGGGACCAGGGCCGCGAGCACCGCCTTGAAGCCGCTGGGCATCAGGTCCTTGCCCCCGTTGAGGTGGGTGATGATCGGCCAGTGCCAGACGTAGAGGCTGTAGGAGACCACGCCGAGCAGGGCGATCGGGCGCGCGTCGAGCACGGCCAGCGGCCGCCACCGCCGCAGGGGCAGCACGATGGCGCCGACGGTCAGGAAGCCCGCCGGGACGCAGAGCAGTTCGAGCTTGAACCGCCACGCCGAGAAAATCCACAGCGGGAGCGCCGCGGCCAGCCACGCCGCCGGCGAGCCCAGCGGCCCCCGCAGGAGCTTGGGGGGCCGTTCCTCCCAGGCGCTGCGCAGCAGGGCGACCAGCATCCCGGCCGCGAAGAAGCAGAACGTCGTATAGATCTGGAAGCGCTGGACCGTCTGGTTGGCGTCGCCGACATCCAGGGCGAGCACCTGCCGGGCCACTCCGGCGGCGGTGGCGAGCACGAGCACGGCCACGGCCGCGCGGACACGCGAGCGCCGCGCCACCCGGGCGAGCAGCCAGGCCAGGAGCGGCAGCAGCGCGTAGAACTGCAGCTCGACGCTGATCGACCACAGCGGCCCGTCGACCTTGGCCAGGCTGTTGCGCCAGAAGTCCTGGACGAGCAGCAGGTGGCGCCACCACAGCGTCCAGGTCGGGTGCGGCACGGCGATCAGCAGCAGCAGGACGATCGCGAACCAGTACAGCGGCAGGATCCGCAGCGCCCGGTTGCGTGCGTAGGCCCGCAGGTCGATCCGTCCGCCGGCGCCGAAGTCGCGGCGGACGAACGGCCAGAACAGCAGGTAGCCGGTCAGGGCGAAGAACACCCAGACGCCGAGCGTCCCGCCGTAGACCATCCGCCGCCAGAAGTTGCCGTAGATCCAACTGGCCTCGAGGGGGTGCGCTGTGACCCACAGATGGCCGACCAGGACCGCCAGCGCCGCCAGCGCACGCACGCTCTCCACACGGGCCAGGCGCCGCTCGCCGGCCTGCGCGACCCGCTCGCCCGCCGCGTCGGCCATCAGCGGGCGCCCCGGAAGATCAGCCAGTCGCCCGCTCGCGTCACCGGCGCGAGGCCGCCCAGGCAGTCGGGCACGTGGCTGGGCGCGAGCAGGACACGGACCGCGGCGGGGATCTCGCGGACGACCACCCAGCCGCGGCGCGCGTGCCCGGCGATCGCGGCGCAGTCCTCGCGGCCCCCGATCAGCGTGACCGAGTGGCGCAGGCGATCGCCGGCCAGCGGGCCGATCACGGTGGGCCAGAAGGCCACCGGCGCACGATCCTCGCTCCACCCCGGCAGCGCCGCGAAGAACGCCTCGGCCGGCGCCGCCGCGGTCGCCGAGGTCTCCGCGGTCGCCCGCAGCCAGCCGGAGCCGGCATGCGCGGCCACCACGACCGCGGCCACCGCGCTGGCGATCGCCAGCGCCCGGGAGCGACGACGGCCGCCGCCCGACAGCCACGCCAGAGCGGTCCCGGCCGCCGCGCCGAGCAGCAGCGTGGGCACGGCCGGCAGGGCCGGGAAGCCAAGCCGGCTCGAGCACACCGCGCTCCAGGCCAGCGCGGCAAGGAGCGCCAGGCGGGCCAGGCGACTGGTGCGGCCGGCCAGCGCGAGCGCGGCAGCGCCTGCGGCGAACACCGGCAGCAGGTACCGCGTGGTGCTCAGCGACAGGTCGAGAACCGGGTTGTCGGCGCGCCCCGTGAACGGTGCGGTGACCCACGCGAAGCTCGCAATCGCGGTGGCCAGCGCCGCCCCGGCCACCAGCCGCGAGCGCCGCCCGCTCACGCCGGCCACGATGCCGCCGGCGAGGAGGATCACCCCGCCCGCCACCTCGCGCAGGTACGCGCCCTCGCGGCCCTGGAGCGTCGCCCGCGGCCGCTGCAGGAAGCTCACGTCGATGCGACGCAGGTAGACGGGCTCGGGATCGCCGCCGAACGGACCGCCGCCGAACGGCCACAGCGGCCAGCCGTGGGCGATCAGGTTGCGCAGATACCAGACACCGCCCACGCCCGCTGCCGCCAGCGTGCCCCAGACCAGCGACCAGCGGACCGCGCGCAGCGCGTCGCGACACGCCCAGGCGCCCGCGGCCAGCGCGATCGCCGCCAGCGGCACCGTCGTCGTCTTGCTCCCGGCGGCCAGGCCCGCCGCGGCCAGCGCCGGGCCGAGCAGCCCGGGCCGGCGCGGCGCGGCGCAGGCGCACAGCGCTGCGCACGCGGCCAGCCAGGCCAGCGCCGGGAGGTCGTTCTTCGGCGTGTTGAGGTACTCGAGCACCACGGGCTCGGCCAGCACTGCGCCGACCGCCAGCGCGGTCAGCCCGCGCCCGCAGCCCAGGCGCCGCAGGCCCACCCACGCGGCCGTGGCGAACAGCGCAACCGCGAGCCCCATCCACAGCTCGACCCACGCGAACGAGCGACCGAGCGCCATGCCCCAGGCCAGCAGCACCTCGTTGGTCAGCGGGTAGCTGCCCGTCTGGAACTCCGCCGCCACGTGCGGCGTCGCGCCGGTGGCGCCGCTGTGGATCCAGGCCAGCGCCTCGGGCAGGTGGTAGCTGACCCCGTCCACGCCGACGGCGGGATGGCGCAGCATCCAGGCGACGAGCGCGAGCAGCACTCCGCCCGCCGCGCCGATGGCCCACCGCTCCGGCGCCGAGAGGCCGGGCCACCACGGCGCGGTCGCCGCGGCCGGAACCCGCGCGCGGACGACGAGCAGCGTGGCCAGGGCCGCGGC
>JAWVFY010000274.1:0-4233 GCA_033855575.1 Solirubrobacteraceae bacterium | reverse complement strand
CAATATGGTTCCAATTTGACGAAATCAGACCCTAGCCAACTCCACAAATCTCTCGCAAACTGCGGGAACTTGAGGCAACTAGAACGACCTTCGGGCCCTCATAACCCGAAGGTCGAGATCTGGGTTTGTATTCGCAAGAGCCTGCTAACCGACGGTGAGTGCCTCGATCGGCTTGGTCAGCCACCGCGGCACGTAGCCGGCCTCGATCACTCGCTGCATCCGATCGATGATCGCCGACAGTTCGGCGATGCGGCGTGGAGTGCTGACGGGGTGAGCGGCCTACGCGGCCTTCAGTGGCTCGGGCCGGCCGATGAAGTACCCCTGGGCGAGGTCGACGCCGAGCCGACCGAGGATTCCCAGCGTTGCCTCGTCCTCGACTCCTTCGGCGACCGTCTCGAGGCCGAAGGATGTCGCCAGCCCCACGATGGCCTGGATCACGTGTTGGCTGGCGGGGTTCTCGGAGAGGTCGCGGACGAACTCGGCATCGATCTTGAGGACGCTGACCGGCAGGTACTTCAGGTAGGTGAACCCGCCGTAACCGGTTCCGAAGTCGTCGAGGGCGACCTGGCAGCCGAGGTCCGCAAGGTTCCTGACGAGGTTCTGGCCCGCGTGCAGGTCGCCGAGCACGGCTGTCTCGGTGATCTCGAACATCAGGTCTGTGGGGTCAGCGTCTGCGCGGCCGATGCGTTCGGCGATGCAGGACGGTGCGTCACTGTCAGCGAGCGTGGCGGCGGAGAGGTTGATCGCGACCCGGTGGCCTTCGGCGGCGATCTCGAGCGCACGGTCGACGACCCAGCGGTCGATGTCGGTGATCAGGCCGTGCCGTTCCGCTGCGGGCAAGAACTGCCCCGGCGAGATCAGCGACCCGTCGCCGGAGCGCAATCTCACGAGCAGCTCGTGATGGGATGTCGCCCCGGAGTCGATGCGGACGATCGGCTGGCCCAGGAGGACGAGCGCGTTGTTGTTCAGGGCGTCGGTGATGCGTCCGATCCAGCCGATCTCGTCGAGCTCGCGCTCGAGTCCGTTGATCCGCGCGCGGCGCTCGGTGTCGTCAGCCATCACGAGTGCCCACTGCCGTGCCCCGGGCTGGTGCATCGGCGACGAGGTGATATCGACGGCGAGGCGTGAGCCGTCGGCGCGGGTCGCTTGCAGCGTGTCGACGCGAGCGACGCCGTCGGCCGGTTGCAACGCGGACAGGATCTCGCCTGTGGTCTCGAGCTCCGCGCCCAGTACAGCGGCGATCGACGTCTGCAACAGGTCGCGTTGATCGACTGCGAGCATCCCTGTGGCCGCCTGGTTGGCGAACGTGATGCGACCGGAATCGTCGATCACCACCAGCCCCTCGCCGATGTTCTCGGTGATCGCCGACAGGAAGTCGCGGGCGGCGCGCAGGTCCTCCTCGATGGCGAGGCGCTCGGCCATGTCGACAGCGGCAGCGATCATCCCCGCGGGCCGCTCGTCCTCGTCGAACCACAGGATCCCGCGCACGAACCCCGGTACGGCCGGGCCCTGCTTGCGGCTGATCGGCAACATGCCCTCCCAGCTCCCGGACTCCTGGATGTGCGCCATGACCTCCGTGGTCTTGGGGTCGCGGCTGAAGGCCGTGATGGGTCGCCCGACGACCTCGTCGGAGGTCCAGCCGGAGAGCCGCTCGGAGCCACCGCTCCAGTAGCGGACGATGCCCTCCATGTCGGTGGCGATCACGGCGGCGTCGACCGCGTCGAGCAGCCGGGCGCTCAGCTCGGTCCGCGCCTCGAGCTGCAGACGGTCCGAGACATCGCGCACGGCACACATCACGAACCGCCCCGCGGCGGTCTCCAGCGGGCTGAGCGCGACCTCGACCGGGATCTCGGTCCCGTCGAGGCGTCGCGCCGTCATGCGCGGATGGCTGCCCATGCGACGAGCCTCGGGAACGGCGAGGAACTCGTCGCGCCGCTCGCGATGCGCCGGATGGTGGCCGTCCGGGACGAGGACCTCGATCGGCCGGCCCACGACCGCGTCGACGTCCTCACCGAACAGGTCGCGCGCACGAGCGCTGACGGCCACGATGGTCCCCTGGGCGTCGACGATGATCAGCGCGTCGGGCGCTGCGTCGAAGATCTCGCGGAACGCGAACTCCATGCAGTGATGGTCGGTGCGCGGACACCGTTGCGCGATACCGCGGGCGGGGGATCTTTCGGCGGGTGTCCTCCCGACGGGGGAGGCGGGCTGGCGCTAGCGCGCCGGACTGGACGCGTTGGCATCGAGCGCGAGGGTGATGGCCACCAGCTGGGCCCGGGTGTGGACACCCAGCCTGCGCATCGCGTTGCGGACGTGCGTGCGCACCGTCTCCCCCGAGATCGAGAGCTCGGCGGAGATCGCCTGCGTGTTGGCGCCTCGTGCGATCAGCCCGATCACGTCGCGTTCGCGGGGGGTGACGTCGGCGACCGCCGGCTCGGCGGGCGGCGTCGTCTGTGGCACGATGACGTCCACGACGAAGACCGCGAGGCGGCGGCCCTCGATGGTCGTCATGCGCCCCGCGAAGTGCGCCTCGACCTCCTTTCCGTCGGGCCGCACGAACGTCTGCCGGCCAGAGTCCTCCCCGCGCTTGACGAGCACCGCCCAGCGCTTGATCGCGTCGGTGCGCTCCTCCACCCTCATGAGGTCGCTCGTGACGCGCCCGATGATGCCACCGCGCGTCTGGCCGAGCAGGGCGAGGACAGCCTCGTTGACGTCGACGAACCGCCGGCTCTCGTCCACCAGAACCACGGGGTTCGCCGACTTGTCGAAGACCAGCCAGAACATCGACTCCCATCCGCCGCTGCGATGCGGGCTCATGGCGAGCTGAGCTCGGGCAGGGGCCGCCGGGCGATCTCCCGCGCCTCCGCTTGCGCGATCCCGAAGCTCCGCAGGATGCCCTCGGCGTGGGCGCTGTCGTAGTCCGCCGAGAGCAGGCCGCGCAGCGCGGCGTGCATGACGCCGTGCAACGCGCCGCCGCTTGCCTGCAGCGCCACATCCGGATTAGCGACGTCGAACCGTCCTGCTTCGATCCCCTTGCGCAGGTCTCCCATGGCGGACGCCATGAAGACGTGCTCGATGATCTCGTGCGTGACGTCGAGGCGGACGAGCAGCCAGCCCCATTCGTTGTCCTCATTGACCGCTGCGAGCAGGTGGCGGTGGGCGATGCTGACGCATTCGGCGACGTCGTCGACGTGGCGGCGCCGCCGCTCGAGGAGCGTGAGCTGCTCGGCCAGGGTCTCCTCCATCAGCGCTGCGAGCACCTCGTCCTTCGTGCGGAAGTAGTTGTAGAAGGAGCCCAGCGCGGTGTCGGCGTCGCCCGCGATGTCGCGGATCGTCGTTGGCTCGAAGCCCTGCGCCGCGAACAGCTTCCGCGCGGCCGCCAGGAGCCGAGCGCGCGTCTCGGCGCGGCGGCGTTGGTTGCGGGTCGGCGGGTGCTCGTCCGTGGTCATGCGGTGATGATGCATGAGCCCATCATACTGAACAGAAACTCATATTTGAACATTTGTTCAAACCTGTGCTACGGTCCGTGCCATGCTCGACGTCGCCATCGTCGGTTTCGGTCCCGTCGGCCAGGCCCTGGCCGTCCTGCTCGGCCAGGCAGGGCACCGCGTCGCCGCGTTCGAGCGCTTCCACGAGGCCTACCGGATGCCGCGCGCCGTCCACATCGACCACGAGGTGATGCGGATCCTGCAGTCGGCCGGTGTCGCCGAGCGGGTCCTCGACGACATGCTGCCGCTGCTGCAGAGCCTGAAGCCGGCCGAGCTCAGCCTGGCGCTCAACGCGCTCTCGTCGTCGCTGCGCGGTCGCGGGAACCGCCTCGGCGGCAACTTCGTCCGCGTGGATGCCTACTTCAAGCAGTTCAACCCCGAGCTGCCCGCCCTGCAGGAGGACTTCAAGGGCCTCGCCGACGTCTCGCAGAGCTACGCCGCCGCAGCCCCGGACCTGCTGCGCCTCGTCGACAACGCGGCCGCCGTGAGCCGCAACCTGGTCGACCAGAAGCAGGAGCTGGCGACCTTCCTGTCGAGCACCTCGACCTTCTCCGACACCTTCACCCGCTTCCTCGACGCCAACCAGGACCGGTTGATCACGCTGGCCTCCGCGAGCCGGCCGGCCCTCGGGGTCTACGCGCGCTACGCGCCGGAGTACCCCTGCATGTTCAAGGGGCTGACGACCTGGCAGCCGCGCGTGCAGAACAGCTTCGGCGGGCTGCAGCCGGGCCTGCACATCACCCTC
>JAWVFY010000273.1:0-5241 GCA_033855575.1 Solirubrobacteraceae bacterium | reverse complement strand
CGGCGCCGGCGCCGCAACTGGCCCTGTCGGTGGCGAAAGCGACGGCAACGGACTTCGGCCAGCGCTTCTACCACTGGACCGCGGTGACCGCCCGCTGCTCCCGGCTGACGAGCCTCAGGGTCGGCTGCCGGATCTACGGCCGCCGGCACGGCCGCTGGTGGATGGCGCGGCGCGAGCTGGCGCTCAGCCTCGGCGGCATCGTCATCAGCTGACCGCGTCCGCCCAGCCCCGGGCCGCAAGTTCGGCCCGGCGCCTGCGTTGAGTGCTCCCATGCACACTCACGTTCTCCGCCGCGCGCTGGTCGGGATCCTGCTCGTCACCGTCTCCGCGATCGCCCCGTCGGTCGCCTCGGCGCGCACGCACGGCCTGTCCAAGGCGCAGAAGCTCCAGCTGCGCCAGCTCGTCGCCCATTCGGTCTCGGCCCAGCCGCAGATCCTCTGGGGGCGCCAGCACACGCTGGCCGCTCAGGCCTCCCAGGCCGACATCCTCACCACCGACCTCATCAACCACGGCGGCGACATCCTGCGCCACCCGCGCGCGTACGTCATCTTCTGGGGGCCGGAATGGGCCGCGAACGCGGCGGTCACGGCCGGCGCCCAGACCTATCATCTCGACGACGCGCGGCGCTACATCACCGACTTCTTCTCCGGGATCGGCGGCAGCCCGTGGAACGACGTGGCCGCCCAGTACTGCCAGAACGTCCCCGTCGGCACCACCGACTGCACGGGGATTCCGGGCGCGGAGTTCGTCAACAACGACCCCAGCGAGCTCGCCGGGACGTGGGTGGACTCGAGCACCGTGCCCAATCCGATCGTGACCTCGGGCCTGGCCGAGAACGCGGTGGCGCAGGACCCGATCGCCACCGAGGCCGAGAAGGCCACCGTCCACTTCGGCTATGACCCCGACGCGGTCTACCTGGTCTTCACGCCGCCCGGCTACACGGCGACGGCCTACGGCAGCGTCTACTGCGCCTATCACACGCAGGCCAGCACGCTGGCCCGCAGCCGCACGGTGCAGTACGCGTTCATGCCCTACGTGCCCGAGCAGGGCGCGGGCTGCGGCGCCGGGACGGCCAACAAGACCAACGATGCCTACGGCCACGACTACTTCGACGCCTACTCGATCGACGGCGGCCACGAGTACTCCGAGGCGGAGACCGATCCCGGGAACTTCTTCTCCTTCCAGGACGGGTGGAACGACGATCAGACCAGCGAGAACGGCGACAAGTGCGCCTACATCAACCTGCACAACATCACGCTGACCATGCCTGACCAGACACAGCAGTACTTCGCGGTGCAGCCCACGTGGTCCAACCACGACTTCGACACGGGCAACGCCGACGCGGGGTGCGCGGGCTGACGCATCCAACGTCCGTCCACCCTTTGGGGTCCTGACGGGGTCATCGGGCCACAATCGCCCGATGACTCAACGGAGGCGCATGGAGCGCCTGCGTCGGCCCAGCGGAGAAGGGGTATGAAGATGCATGGTCGGAACGTAGAGGTAGGGGTGCACCAGATCACAGAGCGGCCGGTTTCATGGTCGGGCTCGATGCTCGCGGTCAGCGGCGAGCTGGACGTCAGCTCGGTGTCCGAGATGCGCAAGGCGCTCGAGACGCTCGTCGCCGATCGCGTCGGCGGAGTCATCGTCGATCTGTCGGAGGTGTCGTTCATCGACTCGCTCTCGATCGCGGCCATCGTGGCCGCCAAGCGCCGGCTGGGGGAGGAGCGGCGGATGGCCATCGTCGCCGACCACCCCTACGTCCTGCTGATCTTCGAGGCGGGCGGACTGGACTCGGTCGTGCCGCTGTTCGCAACGGTGGACCTGGCCGAGGCCCACGTCCGCGGCTGAGGGCGCGGATCGTGTTCCGCGCTCGCGTGGCGCTCGTGGTGGCGATCGCGGCGATGGCCGCGAGCTCCGCGCTGGCCGCCCCCGGGCCCGGCAACACGGGCCACGACTCCGCCAAGCATGCGGCGAAGGCGGACGCCCCTGCGGCCACGGCGCCCGCGCCCGCGCCCGCAGCCACGCCGGCTGCCGCGCCAGCGGCGACCACCGACAAGCAGAAGAAGACCAAGCCCGACAGCCCGGGCCAGACCAAGCGCGCCGTCCAGCAGCCTGCTCCGGCTCCGGCGACGCCGGTGGCCACCGTCGCGGCCGTGCCGGCTGCCGCGCCCACCGTGTCGGAGGCGCCCGTGGTGCCGGCCGCGCCTGCCGCGCCCACGCCGGCGCCGGCCACCAGCAAGCCAAAGCACCACGCCACCGCCCGGCTCGTCGCGGTGACGCGCCTGCCCGCCGTCCACCCCGTCACGGCAGTGCCGGCGGTCGCGGTCGCACCCACGGCGGCGCCCGCTGCCCCGACCCAGCGGCACGCGTCCGCCCCGGCCGCCAAGCGCCCGGCCCGCCACCCGCGCGCCTCCCAGCCGAGCCTGCCGCTGATCCGCAACGTCGAGCACATCCTCAAGGTGGTGCCGGGCTGGGTGCGCATCGCGCTGGCCGCACTGGCCGCGGCCGGGCTCCTGCTGCTGGCGGGCGCGCTGCACCAGGCGCTGCGCGCGCGTCGGCTCGAGCGCGACCGGCGGCGCCTGGCCGCCGACGTCGGCCTGCTGCAGTCGGCGCTGCTGCCGGCGCTGGCCGACGAGGTCGGCCGCGCCCGCGTGAGCACCGCCTACCGCCCCGCGGCCGGGCTCGCCGCGGGCGGCGACTTCTTCGACGTCTTCGCCCTCGCTGACGGGCGCACCGCGCTGATCCTCGGCGACATGGCCGGGCACGGGCGCGAGATCGTGCCGTTCACCGCGCTGGTGCGCTACAGCCTGCGCGCCTACCTGGAGGCGGGGCTGGCGCCGCGAGTCGCGCTGCAGGTCGCCTCCAGCGTCCTCGAGTCCCAGCTCGGCGGGCACATGGTGGCCGCGGCCGTCGCCGTCTTCGCCCCGGACACCGGCCGGCTGACCTACGCGTGTGCGGGGCAGGCGCCGCCGCTGCTCGCGCCCGCCTTCCCGCCCTCCGTCATGGCGGTGTCCTCACCGCCGATCGGCGCCGGCGCCGTCACCGGCCGCCGTCAGACGACCGTCGCGCTGCCGCCGGGCTCGGCCGCGTGCTTCTGCACCGACGGCGTGACCGACGTCCGCGTCGCCGATCGGCGCATGGGCCCCGACGCCGTCGCGGCAAGGTTCGCGGCCCTGGGCCCGGACGCCGGCGCCGACGAGCTGCTGCGCGAGGTCGTGCGGGCCAGCGACTCCCAGCCCGACGACATGGCCGTGTGCGTGCTCGCGCCGCTGCCGGGAGCCGCCGACCCCGTGCCCGAGGTCGTCGAGGAGCTCGAGCTCGACGCGGAGCTGCTCGCCGACGGCCGCGCGACGCGCTTCCTGGCCGCCTGCTCGGTGGAGTCCAGCGCGGCGGCGGCGGCGCTCCTGGCGGCGGCCGAGCTGATCGCGCGCCGGGGCAGCGCCGTGCTCGTCGTGCGGCGCAGCGCGACCGGGGCCACCGTTGGCGTCGATCGGCCGCGGGCGGCCATCCTGCCAGTCGGCCGGCACGCGCCGGCGCCCGCGCCGGCCGCGCTCGCCGGCTGACCCGGCTACGCCTGGGCGTGCCCGAGCAGGAACCGCTCGGGATCCTCGTAGCGCGCGCAGGGCACGGGACCGTCGTGGCCGTGCAGCAGGGGATGCGTGCACTCGGCGTTCTGCACGATCGCCGGGGGAAGGGCGCTCGCGTCATAGGGGCAGACGATGGTCGCGGGTCTCGCGCCCAGGCTCAGGTTGATCAACGACTCGTAGCGCGTCCAGGCGACGATCTCGGCGGCCGAGCAGCCATCCCACACCGGCTCGGCCACGATGCGGATCCACGCAGTTCGGGCATGCGTGTCGTCGTCGATGAAGCAGCGATATCGCTGGAGCGCCTCGGCGGGGGACGTGTACCACTCACGTGAGGCGGCGAAGGTCATCTGGCGCGCCGCCCCTCCGAGCGCGTCCTGGAGCAGCCCGATCCGCGCGGGCGTGGTGACGGCCAGGACCGGCTCCCCCCGCTCGATGCCGGCCGCGATGAAGGGGAGCACCCCCGAGACGAGCTCCGCGTCCGTCCGGTAGATCAGGGCCTGGTGCTCGAGCATCGCGGGCGGGCACACACCACGCTGACCGATGAGGTGATCGACGCTGACGGCCAGCCCCCGGGCGAGGCCGAAGAGGGTGCTCAGGCGGATGTCACTGCGCCGCCCGGATTCGATCTGCGTGATCGCCGACCAGCTGACGCCGGCGTGGTGGGCCAGCGTCTCGCGGCTGAAGCCGCGGCGCTCGCGTGCCGCGCGAACCGCCGCGCCGATCCCGGAGAGCGCGGAAGGGGGGTTGGGCGAGGCGCTCATCGGGCAAGGATATGCTTTCGATTGAGTATGTCAATTGACAGATCGTTTTCGACGCGGAAGAATCGGCCCGGTGCCTGAGCGGACGGAGAGAGTCCAGCGCGCGGTCGAGCGGTTCAACGCAGGGGACTACGACGGCTTCGTCGAGATCTTCAGCGAGGACGCGGTGCTCCTCGCCGATCCCCAGGTCGCCGACCAGAGCGAGTACATCGGCCGCAGCGGCGTGCTCGCGTGGATCGAGGAGGCCCATACCCGCTGGGTCGGTGTCCGCTTCGCCGCGCTGGCGATGGAGACGGTCGGCGAGGCGATCCTCATCGAGCTCGGCGTGGTGGGCGACACGGCCGCCGGCGGCGGGGCGTGGCGCCTCTACGTGCTGATGCGCTGGTCGGGCACGCACATCAACACCCTCAGGGCCTATCCCAGCCGGGCCGAGGCGCTCTCCGACGCCGGGAGCGACGGCGCGTCATGAGCCGCTGGCGATCGTGGTCGCTGCCCGGCAGGGGGGTGGCCGCACTGGTCGCCCGCGAGCAGGAGCTGCTCGGCACCGGAAGCGCGCGCTGGGACGTCCGTCGCGGCCTGCTGATCTGGTCGCCGAACCTGTATCGGATCCACGGCGTCGACCCCGCGACCTTCGAGCCGACGGCCGACGCGGTCATGGCGATGGTCAACGAGGACGACCGGAACCGCATCGTGGAGGCGGTCGGCCAGGCACTGGCCGCCGGCGGACCGTTCTCGATGTCCTACCGGATCGTCCGCCCCGATGGCATCGTCCGCGACCTGGAGTGGCGCGGGACCGTCGAGCGCGACCGCAAGGGGCTGCCGCGCCTGCTCGACGGCGCGATCCGCGACGTCAGCGACCAGCGCCGCGCGGAGCGCTGGCTGGTCGGCAGCGAGAG
>JAWVFY010000272.1:0-3807 GCA_033855575.1 Solirubrobacteraceae bacterium | reverse complement strand
GCTCGACGGCATTCTGCGCGCCACCAACATGCTGCTGGCCGGCCGCACCGTGGTGGTGCTCGGCTACGGCTTCACCGGGCGCGGGATCGCCACCCGCGCTCGCGGCGCGGGCGCGCAGGTGGTCGTCTGCGAGGTCGATCCGCTGGCTGCACTCGAGGCGCGGATGGAGGGCTTCGACGTGATGCCCGCGCTCGAGGCCGCCGCACGAGGCGACGTGTTCATCACGGTGACCGGTGTTCCGCGCGTGCTTTCGGCCGAGCACTTCGCCCGGATGAAGGACGGCGCGACGCTGGCCAACGCCGGGCACTTCGACGTGGAGATCGACATCCCGGCGCTCGACGCCGCGGCCTCCGACCGCCGCGAGGTCCTGCCGCTCGTCGAGCAGTTCGTGGTCGGCGACCGCAGGCTGAACCTGCTGGCGGCCGGCCGCGTGGTCAACCTCGCCGCCGGCCAGGGACACCCCGCCGAGATCATGGACATCTCCTTCGCCCTGCACGCGCTGGCCGTCGAGTGGCTGGCGCGTGAGGGCTCGGGGCTGGCGCCCGGCATCCACCCGGTCCCCGCCGACCTCGACCGCGAGATCGCGCTGCTCAAGCTCGGGTCACTGGGGGTGGCGATCGACGAGCTGACGCCCGAGCAGGAGGCGTACCGCAGCACGTGGTCGGGCTGACCGCCAGTTCTGCGGGGCCAGGTCGTTTGGAGTGGCATGCGGACACTCGGCCTGGCCGCGGCCCTGATGACCAGCGCCTTCGCTTGTGCCGTACCCGCCCAGGCCGAGCTCTCGGGACCCTCGGTGCCGCCGCCGGCGGGGTGCCAGCCGGTCTCGCCGGCCGAGGCGCCTGGCGCGTCCGGCACGATCTGCATTCACCGGGTGCTCGTGACGAGCACCTCGAATCCGTCCGAGCAGAACGCCACCGACTTCACGGTCACCGACCACGTCGGCACGCTCGACGCGACGATCGCCAATTGGTGGCCGCAGGGTCCGCCGGAGGCGGGGATGGTGGTGACGCTGTGGGGGCACTGGACGGTGTCGCATCCGGGCCGGCTGGTGGTCGATCGCTGGATCGACCTCGCCCACGGCACGGGACCCTCGCCCGACGGCCCGTACCCGGTCGTCAGCGAGCTCGACGTGTCCTCGGGGAAGGTGCCCAACAACCGCACCGTGTGGGTGCCCGCGATCGCCTTCGCGCTCGATCCGCAGGACAACGGCGACGGCGACGTCCATGTCCAGACCTTCTGGCCGTGCTCGGCAGCGGGCCTGACCACGGAGAGCACGCCCGCGCTGCGGGGCTTCGTCGATCACCCGGCTCTGCCGGGACTGACGTCCAGCACGGATACCAGCGATGCCCCACACAACCACCTGGCCGACGACCCGCCGACTGGCGTCCCGGTGATGATGCTCGGGCAGATTCGAGTCGACTATGGGTTCGGCTGGTACGAGCTGCATCCGATCCGCGCCTGGCGCCCGATGACCGCCGCCGAGATCGCGGCGGCCGGGTCGGCCTGTGCTACGGACCCCGCCCCGCACCTGGGTCCCGGGCCGACGTACGCGGGCGCAACGGTGCCGGTCCCGTTCGGCGTCCCGCCCTGCACGGACGGCAGTGAGTTCGGCTCACCGCCCGGCTTCGGCATCTGCTCCTCGCCGCACTGCTGGGTCAGCGCGACGGCCATCGACCGGCCCGAGGTGCTGGCCGGGCCATGCGGGGACATCCCGCCCCTGACACTGCGATCTCAGGAGGGCCTGCCGGAGCGGCTCCCCGGCGAGGGGCTCGGCAGCATCCCCGTGGACCAGCTGCGCAATGCGGAGCACGCCGGCGCGGCGGAACGAGAGCAGTTTCGCCGCGGCCTCTCTCCCGTGGTCTCGGCCTACGGCCCGCGGTGCTCAGTGGCCGGGGTGCGCGGGCGCCGCGCACGAGCGACCTGTGCCGATGTCCTGGCGCACCTCGTCTCGGGCGAGCAGTTCGCCGTGGGCCCTGCGTGTCAGCGGGTCGCCGCGGCGCAACGCCGGGCATGCGCGCGCGCCGCCATCGGCCTGTCGCGCGCGTTGAGCGCGCGGTGGGCGCGGCGCTGAACCGACGGGTAGCCTGGCCCGCCGATGAGCGGCCTGGAAGCCTGCGAGGAGAAGATGCGCGCTGCCGGGCTGCCGGCGGTCGCGATCGAGACCTTCGCGCACTACTACCGCCAGCTCGAGGCGGGGGAGACGGGGCTGATCGCCGAGGCCGACATCGAGCCGGTCGCCGAGCTGCCCGACGCCGACGACCTGACGGCCGGCGCCTCGCCAGAGTTGCTCGACCAGGCCGTGGTGATCAAGCTCAACGGCGGCCTGGGCACCAGCATGGGGATGAGCGGCCCGAAGTCGCTGCTGGTCGCCCGGGGCGCCGACACGTTCCTGGACCTGACCGGCCGGCAGGTGCTCGCCCTGCGCGAGCGCTCCGGCGCCCGGGTGCCGCTGGTGCTCATGAGCTCGTTCGCCACGCGCGACGCGTCGCTCGCCGCGCTGGACCCGGCGCTGGCCGCCGACCTGCCGCCCGACTTCGTCCAGCACAAGGAGCCCAAGGTCCGCGCGGACGATCTGCAGCCGGTGGCGTGGCCCGCCAATCCCGACCTCGAGTGGTGCCCGCCGGGCCACGGCGACCTCTACACGGCGCTGCAGACCTCGGGCCTGCTCGAGCAGCTGCTCGGCCGCGGCTACCGCTACGCGTTCGTCTCGAGCTCGGACAACCTCGCGGCGGTCCTCGACCCGCGGATCCTCGCCTGGATGGCCGCCGAGGGGGCGCCGTTCGTCATGGAGGTCGCCGACCGCACGCCGGCCGACCGCAAGGGCGGCCACGTGGCGCGCGCCCGCGACGGGTCGCTGCTGCTGCGCGTGGTCGCCCAGACGCCCGAGGAGGATCTCGATGCGTTCCAGGACGTCGCCCGCCACCGCTACTTCAACACCAACACGATCTGGCTGGACCTGCGGGCCATCGGGGGGGAGCTGGCTCGCCGCGACGGCGTTCTGGGACTGCCGATGATCCGCAACCGCAAGACCGTCGATCCCGCCGACCCGGGCTCGCCGGAGGTCTTCCAGATCGAGACGGCGATGGGCGCCGCGCTCGGGGTCGTCGCGGGCGCGCGGGCGCTGCGCGTGCCGCGGTCGCGCTTCACCCCGGTCAAGACGACCAACGACCTGCTCGCGCTGCGCTCGGACGCCTACGAGGTCGCCGAGGACCTCAGCGTCGCACTGGCGCAGGCGCGCGACGGGCGCCCCCCGCTGATCGACCACGACCCGGGGTTCTTCAGGGTGGTGGCGGACTTCGAGGCGCGGTTCCCGGCCGGCCCGCCCTCGCTGTGGGAGTGCGAGCGGCTCGTCGTCCGGGGCGACGTCACCTTCGGCGCGGACGTCGTGGTCCGCGGCGAGGCGGTCGTGGAGGCCGCGGGCGGGCCGCTGCGGATCCCCGACGGGGCCGTGCTTCAGGCCGGCTCGTAGCGCTCGGCGCGCTCGTCGCTGCGCTGGCTCTCGCCGAGCATGCGGATGAACAGCCAGGCCAGAGCGGTCCCCATGACGACCGACTGCTCGACGGCCATCAGCGCGCCGGCGAGCTCCTGGTCGGTCCCCGGGTCCATGCCCCACACCGGGCCGCGCGCCTTGTAGAAGGTGTAGATCGCGTGCGGCGCGAAGGTGATGGCGATGCCGATGATGCCGACGGCGAGCTTCGTCGAGAGCATGTAGACGACCGGCCCCATGCCCGACAGCCGGTGGCGGTTGCGGATCGGGGAGAGCAGGTGCCACCAGTACATCGACCCGGCCAGGGCGAAGCAGATGTG
>JAWVFY010000271.1:0-10574 GCA_033855575.1 Solirubrobacteraceae bacterium | reverse complement strand
GGCGAGAAGCCCGGTCGGTCGGCGTTGGTCGAGTCGCCGCACAGCAGCAGGATCCCCTCCTGGCCGAGCTGGGCCAGGCGCCCGACGTCGGCGGGCTTGCCGTCCACCGGCGTCTGGTCGAACTTGTAGTCGCCGGTGATCAGCACGACGCCCAGCTCGGTGTGGATGGCCACCGCGCTCGCGTCGGGGATCGAGTGGGTCATGTGGATCAGCTCGACGTCGAACGGGCCGAGGTCGAGGCGCTCGCCGGGCTCCACGTCATTGACCGGAACGTCCTTGAGGCGGTGCTCGTCGAGCTTCGAGCGCGCCATCGCCATCGTCAGCTTGCCGCCGTAGACGGGGATGTCGACGCCCAGCTCGCGCTGGAGAAACGGCAGGCAGCCGAGGTGGTCCTCGTGGCCGTGGGTGACGACGATGCCCTCGATGTCGTCGATGCGGCTGCGCAGGTAGGAGAAGTCGGGCAGGACGAGGTCGATGCCCATCATCTCGGCGGTCGGGAACCGCAGCCCGACGTCGACGATGAGGATCCGGTCGCCGAGCTCGACGAGCGTCATGTTCTTGCCGATCTCCCCCAGACCGCCGAGGGGGAGCACGCGCAGCCGGGCCGGGCTCATGCGGCGTGGGCCAGGATGCCGTGACGTTCGAGCGCGTCGCGTAGCAGCGCCGTCCGCTCGTCGTCGGCCTCGACCAGCGGCAGGCGCAGATGGCCCGAGCACAGGCCGATCAGCTCGCAGGCCTTCTTGATCGGGATCGGGTTGTGCCAGCCCGTCGCCGCGTAGGCGTCCTGCAGGCCGGCGTCGATCTCGGCCCGGCGGTCGGGCTCGTCGACCAGGCGGCGCATCTCGTCGCCGAAGACGTGGCTGGCCACGAGGATGCCGCCCGCGCCGCCGAGGTCGAGCGTACGCGCGAACGTCGTGTCGTTGCCGGCGTAGAGGTCGAGGCCGTCGACGAGCGCCAGCGCGTCGTCGTTGGCCTGCTTGACGCCACTGATGTGCTCGATCTGGGCCAGGCGCGCGAGCAGGTCGTTGGGGATGTCCAGGCCCGTGCGGCTGGGGATGTTGTAGAGCAGGATCGGCCGGTCGGTGGCGCGGGCGACCTCCGTGTAGTGGGCAACGAGCCCGCGCGGGTCGGGCCGGTTGTAGTACGGGGTGACACTGAGGATCGCGTCGACCCCGAGCGCTGTTGCCCGCTCGGTCATCTCGGCGGCATGGCGGGTGTCGTTGGAGCCGGTGCCCGCGATCACGGTCGTGCCGGAGGGGCGCTCCTGGACGGTCAGCTCGACGAGCCGCAGGTGCTCCTCGTCGGTCAGCGTGGAGGCCTCCCCGGTGCTGCCCGCCACGACCACGCCGTCGGAGCCGTGCTCGCAGACGTGGTGCAGGACACGGACGTAGGCGTCCTCGTCGACGTTGCCCTGCTCGTCGAACGGGGTGATGATCGCAGTCAGCATCGTGCCGAGGCCGGCCATGGGCGCCAGTATCGCAGGGGGCGCTCCATCGGGCGTTCGGGCTAGTTTCGGTACGTGGAGCAGCTGACGGCCGAGGTCATGGCGGTGCGGTGGTCGGGCGACGACTTCGCCGTGCTGGCCGCGATCACCGACGACGGCGAGGAGGTCACGCTCACCGGGCCGCTGGCCCACGTCCACGACGGGGAGCTGCTCGAGGTCGGCGGCAGCTGGCGCGAGCACCCCAAGCACGGCCGCCAGTTCTCCGTCGAGCGGGTGCGCATCGCCGCCCCGGCGTCCGAGGACGCGTTGCTGGCCTACCTCGCCTCGGTCAAGCACGTAGGGCCGATGGGCGCCGCATGGCTGCTCGAGCGTCACGGCGCGTCGGTGCTCGAGGCGATCGACCGCGATCCCGGCGGCCGGCTGAGCGAGGTGCCGGGCATCGGCCGCCGGCGCCTGCCCGAGGCCGTGTCCTCGTGGGAGCGTCGTGGCGGCGAGCGGGCGATCCGCCTGTTCCTCGACGAGCACGGCGTGCCCGCGGCCGCCGCGTCGCGCCTGATCCGCACGCTCGGGGCCAGCGCGATCGAGCAGCTGCGCAGCGACCCGTACGCGGCCACCGACGTCGAGGGCATCGGCTTCGCCACCGCCGACGCGCTCGCCCGGGCTCTGGGGATCGCGGCCGACGACCCCGCGCGGCTCGACGCGGGGATCGTCCACGCGCTGCGCGCCGCGGAGGACGACGGGCACTGCCACCTGCCCCGCGCGGAGCTGGAGACCCGGGCCGCGCGGCTGCTGGGCGCCGAGGTCGGCGACCGCGTCGGCCTGCTGGGCGCCTCGGGGCGCCTCGTCCTGGATGGCGGGCGCATCGTCGACCCGGCGATCGACGCCCTGGAGCGCCGCCTGGCCGGCCGGGTCACCGAGCTGCTCGACGCTCCGGCGCACCTCTCCGAGCCCACCGGGCGCGATGAGGCGCTGACGGCCGAGCAGTGGGACGCGGTGCGCCTGGCCTGCACGCACCGCCTGTCGATCCTCACCGGCGGACCGGGCACCGGGAAGTCGTGGACGATGCGTGCGCTGGTGGAGGCCGTGGTCGGCGACGGCAAGCGGGTGCGGCTGTGCGCGCCGACCGGCAAGGCCGCGCGCCGCCTGGGCGAGGCAACGGGTCACGACGCCACCACCATCCACCGCCTGCTCGAGTGGTCGGGTGAAGAGGGCGGCTTCACCCGTGACGAGTCCGATCCGATCCCCGGGGCCGACCTGCTGGTCGTCGACGAGGCATCGATGCTCTCGCTGCGCCTCGCCGACGCGCTGTTTCGCGCCGTCGGCCCGCGCACCCACGTCCTGCTGGTCGGCGACGCCGACCAGCTGCCGCCGGTGGGGGCCGGGCGCGTGCTCGACGACCTGCTCGACAGCGGCGACGTCCCGGCCGTGCGGCTGACCGAGATCTTCCGTCAGGCCCGCCGCTCGCTGATCGTCCGCGCCGCCCACGCGATCAACCACGGCGAGCGGCCTCCGACCGTGCCGGCCGGTCCTGACGACCTGCGCGACTTCTTCGTCATCGAACGCGACTCGGCGGCCGAGCTGCACGCCGAGGCGGTCTCGCTGGCCACGCAGCGGCTGCCCGCCCACTACGAGCTCGAGCCGGCCCGCGACGTCCAGGTCCTCTCGCCCATGCACCGCGGCGCGGTGGGGATCGAGGCGCTCAACACCGAGCTGCGCGCGCGCCTGAACGCCGAGGGCGAGCCGATCCCCGGGACGTCGCTGCGCGTCGGCGACCGGGTCGTCCAGTCGGTCAACGACCACGAGCGCGAGCTGATGAACGGCGAGACCGGGGTGCTCGTGGACGTCGATCGCGAGCGTTCGAGAGCGACGCTGGCCGCCGACGACGGGCGCCGGATCACCCTGCCTGTCGACGCGCTGAGCACCATCCGGCTGGCCTACTGCATGTCCGTCCACAAGGCTCAGGGATCGAGCGCGCCGGCCGTGATCGTCGTGCTCGACGCCAGCCACCACGTGATGCTCACCCGCAACCTGCTCTACACCGCCGTCACCCGCGCCGAGCGCGTCTGCGTGCTGGTCTGCCAGCCGCGGGCGCTCGACGTCGCCCTGCGCGCGGTCCAAGGCCGCGCCCGCTTCACCCGCCTGGCCGAGCTGGTGCGGGCCTAGTCACCCACGCTGTGGTCGTCGCGGCGCAGGGCGTCCGTGAAGCGCTTGGGCACGGCGGGGTCATCGCCCTCCTCCCAGAGGGTCACCACGATCAGCTCGCGGCCCTCTGGGCGGCAGACGTAGACGATGTCGCGCCGCTCGATGTCGCGGACGAGCAGCCCGGCCCGCGGCGCGTCCTCGACCCGGCCGGCCGCGTGTGCACGCGCCACGCGGGCGGCGATCTCGGTCTTGGCGTCGAGCGTTCCCCGCACGCGCTGGCGGAACCGCTGCGCGGCATGATCGGTCACGGCAACGAGCATCGGCCGCTCCGGACGATAGAACCCGGGCATGGCCGCCCGCGAACGCCTCTCGATCGCCCAGGCCCGGCGCCTGGCGCTCGGGGCGCAGGGGTTCGCCGAGCCGCGGCGGGCGACGGGACGCGCGCTCGGGCGCGTCCTGGCCCGCACGGCGCTCCTGCAGATCGACTCGGTCAACGTCCTGCAGCGCGCCCACTACCTCCCGGCGTTCAGCCGCATCGGGCCCTACGACACCACGGCGCTGGATCGGCTGTCCCATAGGGCGCCTCGCAGGCTCTTCGAATACTGGGGCCACGAGGCCTCGCTGCTGCCCGTCGCACTGTGGCCGCTGCTGCAATGGCGCATGCGCCGCGCCGAGCGCGACGCCTGGGGCGGCCTGCGGCGCATGGCGACGGAGCGCCCCGAGCTGGTGGCCGAACTGCTCGAGGCGGTGCGCGCCCGGGGCCCGATCACCGCCTCCGAGCTCTCCGAGGACGTCCCGCGCACCCGGCGCGAGATGTGGTCGTGGTCCGACGCCAAGCGAGCGCTGGAGTGGCTGTTCTGGAGCGGGCGGATCACCTCGGCCCGGCGACTGAGCACGTTCGAGCGCGCCTACGACGTCCCCGAGCGGGTCCTGCCGCGGACGATCCTCGCAGCGCCGGTCCCCGAGCCGGCGGCCGCCCAGCGCGAGCTGCTGCGCATCAGCGCCCGCTCGCTCGGCGTCGGCACCGCGGGCGACCTGCGCGACTACTTCCGGCTGCCCACCGCCGACGCCCGGCTGCGGATCGCCGAGCTGGTCGAGTCCGGCGACCTGCTGCCCGTCGTCGTCGAGGGCTGGCGCCAGCCCGCCTACCTGCACCCCGAGGCCCGGATCCCGCGCCGCGTCGAGGCCCGGGCGCTGATCGCCCCGTTCGACCCGCTGATCTGGGAGCGCGACCGCGCCCAGCGCCTGTTCGGCTTCCGCTACCGGATCGAGATCTACGTCCCGGCCCCCCAGCGTGTCCACGGCTACTACGTGCTGCCGTTCCTGCTCGGGGACCGGCTCGTGGCGCGCGTCGACCTCAAGGCCGACCGGCGGGCCGGGGCGCTGCTCGTCCAGAGCCGCCATTTCGAGCCGGAGGCCCCACCGGAGACGCCGGCCGAGCTCCAGGCCGAGCTCGAGCTACTGGCCGGCTGGCTCGGTCTGGGCGAGGTCGTGCAGGCGAAACTCTCCTGACCGGCGGCTGTTGGAATGTCGCAGATGCCCGTCCGGAGCCGCCTCCCCCTGGCCGCTGCGACCGCGCTGTGCCTGACGGGCACGGCGGCGGCGCGCACTCCGGCGCCGCATCTGCGCGACGTGCGCTGCGTGCCTGTCCACGTCGCGCAGTGCCGGACCACGCCCGCCGCTCGCACCGGCTCGCAGCTGATGCTGCGCGGCACTCCGCTGTATCGCGGCATGCGCGTGACGTTCCGCTGGGGTACGGGCGCGCTGGCCACCACGCTGCAGCGCAGCCGGATCGGCTGGGTGGTTCGCGTGCCCGCGGGCGCGCAGGTCGGCACGCTGCACGTCTACGTCCGCGACCGCAGCGGCCGGCGCTCGAACTCCCGGCCCCTGCGCGTGCTGGCCACGCCGGTGCCCCAGCCCGTGCCCACCAACGGGACGCCGGCCCCCGCCGGGCTGCCGACGGCCTTCCAGGGTGCGGGGATGTGGATCTGGTACGTCAGCAAGAGCGACGGCGGCGACATCGCCGCGATAGCTGCCCGCGCCCACGCCACCGGCATCTCCACCGTGTACGTCAAGAGCGGCGACGGCACCACCGCGTGGGCGCAGTTCTCCCCGGCGCTGGTCTCCGCGCTGCACGCCCAGGGCCTGAAGGTCTGTGCCTGGCAGTACGTCTACGGCAACGACCCGCTCGGCGAGGCGCGCGTCGCGGCCGCATCGCTGACCGACGGGGCCGACTGCTTCGTCATCGACGCCGAAAGCGAATACGAGGGGCGCTACGCGGCCGCGCAGCGCTACATCAACCAGCTGCGCTCGCTCGTCGGCGAGGCCTACCCGGTCGGCCTGGCCTCCTTCCCCTACGTCGACTACCACCCGTCCGAGCCCTACTCGGTGTTCCTGGGCCCCGGCGGAGCGCAGGTCGACCTCCCGCAGGTCTACTGGAAGACCATCGGCGGCGGCGTCGGCACGGTCAGCGCCCACACGCTGGTCCACAACCGGATCTACGGCGTGCCGATCGCACCGCTCGGCCAGTCCTACAACTCACCGAGCGCCGCCGACATCACCCGTTTTCAGCAGATCTGGGCGGGCTACGGCGCCGGCGGGCACTCGTGGTGGAGCTGGCAGTCGACGACCGACACCACCTGGGGCGACCTCGCCGCCCCCGTCCCGGCCTCGACGCCGCCCCCCGATCCCGGCTGGCCGGCGCTGCAGCTGAAGTCCAAGGGCGACGAGGTCATCTGGATGCAGCAGCACCTCGCGTCGGCCGACGCCTCGGTGACCATCGACGGCACCTTCGGCTCCCAGACCGACGCCGCGCTGCGGACCTTCCAGACCGATCACGCGATCCCCGCCACCGGCGTGACCGATGCGGCGACCTGGCAGGCGCTGCTCGCGTTGCCGGTCCGCTCGGTCGACTGGACGGCGCAGTCCTCCAGCACCGCCCGCGCCACCGTGGCCGGCCTGCCCGACCGCCGCAACGAGCTCGGGCGCGCCCGCTACTCGACGGTCAGCACCAGCCGCACGCCGTAGTACGGATCGCCCTCGCGCACGAAGCGCCCCGTCATCGGGTGCAGGGCGAAGGTCTGTCCCCCGGCCACCACCACCCGCCCGCCGTCGCGGACCTCCTCGACGACCGACTCCTCCTCGGTCCCCAGGTGGACGATCCGGGCGCCCATGCCGATGCGGGGGACGACCCTGCTCAGCGCGGTTCCGACACACCCGCGGGCTCCGGCCGGGCCACGAGGTGCTGGACCGTGGCGTCGGTCAGCCGGCGCAGGCGATGGGGCAGGTCGATGTGCAGCCAGGTCGACTCGCCGGGCGGCAGGGTGCAGACGATGATCTCGTCGAAGCGCCGCGGGTCCCAGACGTCGAGCGCGGCGTTGACCGGGTCGGAGTCGCCCAGGACACCCTCGGCGTCGATGCCGTCGGCTCTTAGCTGCTCGACGACGGCGGCCAGCCGAGCGCTCGCGTCGGCCTCGCGGCCCAGCACGGCGGGCATGACGATCGTCGCCCGGACGCCGCTGCTGGTCGCTCGCGACCGGAGCGCGTCGGCGAGCTCGGCCGAGCCGGCGGTGCGGTTGGCGACAATCAGCAGTCGCGTGGTCCAGGACATCGGGATCTCCTTCGGACGAGGGTCCTCTCCCCTGTTCAGGATGCTACGCCTCGCCCCGCGCCGGCCAGCACCGGTTTTCAGGTTCCGAACAGCAGGTGCTCCAGGCCGATGACCGGGGATGTCGCGAGCGTGCTGACGCGGCGACAGGCCAGCAGCACGCCCGGCATGAACGACTGGCGATCCAACGAGTCGTGGCGGATCGTCAGCGTCTCGCCGACGCCGCCGAGGATGACCTCCTGGTGGGCCACGAGGCCGGGCAGGCGGACCGAGTGGATCGGCACGTCTCCGGCCATGAGCTCGGCCGTGCGCCGGGCGGTGCCGCTGGGCGCGTCGAGCTTTCCGTCGTGGTGGAGCTCGACGATCTCGGCGCCGGCCATGTGCCGTGACGCCTCGGCGGCGAAGCGCATCATCAGCACCGCGCCGATGGCAAAGTTGGGGGCGAAGAAGACGTTGGCGGGTGGCTGGCGATCGAGTCCCTCCAGCTCCGCGACGTCCCAGCCGCTGGAGCCCACGACCACGTGCACGCCCGCCGCCACCGCCTCACCGACGGTGGGCACGACGGCATCGGGCGTCGTGAACACGACGAGGACGTCGGCGTTCCCGAGCACCTCGCCGACCCCGACGCCGAGCGCCGGGTCGGCGCGCCCCGTCAGCTCGAGGTCCTCCGCCGCCTCGACGGCGCGGCACACGGTCTCCCCCATCCGGCCCGCGGCGCCTGCGACGGCGATACGGAGGGGTGGCTCGCTCCGCGCGCTCACGCGGCGACGGCGAGCGGTTCAAGCGCGGCGCGGAACGCGGCCTCGTCGGGACCGATCCCCACCGCGCTGAGCCGCTCGGGCGCGAAGAGCTCGATCGCGAGCTCCTCCAGATCGGCCAGCGACACCGCCTCGATCCGCTCGACGACCTCGTCGAGGGTCAGCAGCGGCAATCCGGCGAGCACCGAGGAGCCCAGGCGGTTCATCCGCGCGGCCGTGGACTCCAGGCCGAGCACCATGCGCCCCTTGACGTTCTCCTTGGAGCGGTGGAGCTCCTCGGCGGTCGCGGGCTCGACCCGCAGCCGCTCCAGCTCGGCGCTGACGACCCCGAGCGCCTTGGCGACGTTGTCGGGCCGCGTACCCAGGTAGAGCCCGACCTGCCCGCTGCCGGCATAGAGCGACTGGAAGGAGTAGACCGCGTAGGCCAGACCCCGCCGCTCGCGCACCTCCTGGAACAGGCGCGACGAGGAGGTCCCGCCGAAGACGTTGTCGAGCACCCGCAGGGCGAAGCGCCGCTCGTCGTCACGGGCAATGCCGGGTGCGCCCAGGCAGACATGGACCTGCTCGGTGGGCTTGACCAGGAACGACGTCCGCGGCTCGCCCGTCCCGGGCGGCCCCGGGATCCCGGGCGCCGTCGCACCGATGCGATCGGCCTCGGCGCGCCGCACCAGCTCGACGAGCGCGTCGTGGTCGATGTTGCCCGCGGCGGCGATTACCACGTTGCTGGGGACGTAGCGCGCGGCATGGAAGGCCGAGAGCTGGGCGGCGGGCACGCCGCCCACGACCTCGGCCCGGCCGATGATGGGCCGCCCCAGCGGATGGCCGCCGAAGATCGCCTCGCCGAGGACGTCGAAGACCTTGTCCTGCGGGTCGTCCTCGTACATCGCGATCTCCTCGAGCACGATCTCGCGCTCGTTGTCGAGATCGTCACCCGCGAAGCGCGGCCGCCAGACCATGTCGGCCATGACGTCGAAGGCCTCGGGCAGGTGCTCGTCGATGACCCGCGTGTAGACCGACGTGGTCTCCTTGCCGGTTCCGGCGTTGAGCTCGGCCCCCATGCCGTCGAAGAGCTGGTCGATCTCCAGCGACTCGAAGCGGGCCGTGCCCCGGAAGAGCATGTGCTCGACCAGGTGCGACAGGCCCGCCTCGTCATGGGACTCGCCCACCGACCCGGTGCCGATCCAGAACCCCAGCGCCACGGATCGCACCGAGTCCATGTGCTCGGTGACGACCCGGACGCCGGATTCCAGCTGGGTCAGCCGGTGCTGCTCGTGCACCGGGGGAACGCTCCTATTCGCGATCGCCGCCGCCGCCGTGGCGGGGCCGGCCGGAGCCACGCCCGCCGCGGTCGCCGCCGCCCTCGCGGTCGCGCCGCGGGCCGCGGTCGCCACCGTTGCGGCGCGGGCCGCCGCCACCGCCACCCGAGCCGACGCCCGCCAGCTCGGCGACCGACTTGCCGGCGATCTCGGGGTCGTCGGCCAGGCGCAGGCCGATGCGGCCGCGCTCGCGGTCGACCTCGACCACGCGCACGGCGATCTCGTCGCCCTTGGAGAGCACGTCGTCGACGTTCTCGACGCGCTCGCCCGGCTTGACGTTGGAGACGTGCAGCAGGCCGTCGGTGCCCTTCGACAGCTCGATGAACGCGCCGAAGGTCGTCGTCTTGACCACCTTGGCGGTCGGGAACTCGTCGCCGACCTCGACGTCCTTGAGCATCTGGTTGATGCGCTCGGCGAGCGCCTCGCCCAGCTCGCCGTTGGACGAGTAGACCAGCACCTGGCCGTCGTCGTTGACGTCGATCTGGGACTCGAACTCCTCCGACAGGGCGCGGATGGTCTCGCCGCCCTTGCCGATCAGCAGGCCGATCTTGGACGGATCGATCTGCACCGTGATGATGCGCGGCGCGTAGGCCGACAGCTCCTCGCGCGGGCCGTCGATGGCGTCCTTCATCTTGCCGAGGATCGACAGGCGCGCGTCGCGGGCCTGGGCGAGCGCGTCGCGCAGGATGTCGAACGTGACGCCCGTGATCTTGATGTCCATCTGGAGCGCGGTGATGCCCGCCTCCGTGCCGGCGACCTTGAAGTCCATGTCGCCGAGGTGGTCCTCCACGCCGGCGATGTCGGTCAGCACGACGTAGTCGTCGCCCTCCTTGATGAGGCCCATGGCGATGCCGGCGACCGGCTTGCGGATCGGCACGCCGGCGTCCATCAGGGCCAGCGACGAGCCGCACACGCTCGCCATCGAGGACGAGCCGTTGGACTCGAGGATGTCCGACACCAGGCGGATCGTGTACGGGAAGTCCTCGGTCGACGGCACGACCGGCACCAGCGCCCGCTCGGCCAGCGCGCCGTGGCCGATGTCGCGGCGCTTGGGCCCGCGCATGAATCCGGCCTCGCCCACGCTGAAGGGCGGGACGTTGTAGTGGTGCCAGTAGAACTTCTGGGTCTCGAGGCCCAGGGTGTCGAGGCGCATCTCCTCCTTGAGCGTGCCCAGTGCGGCGACGCTCAGGGCCTGGGTCTGGCCGCGGGTGAACAGCGCCGAGCCGTGCGCGCGCGGTGAGATCCCGACCTCGATCGAGATGTCGCGGATCTCCTTCTCGCCGCGACCGTCGGGGCGCTTCTTGTGG
>JAWVFY010000270.1:0-8642 GCA_033855575.1 Solirubrobacteraceae bacterium | reverse complement strand
TCGTACAAGTCACGCGCGCGTCGAACTCGGTCGGGATCGCGTTGCGGTGCCCCTCGACGCAGCGATAGCCCAGAACGGGGCTCGTGCAATGGCCGCGGATGCCGTGCTTGGTCCGGCAGCGGTAGTGGGCGAGGGTGACGCGCCGGCCCGTCGCGCAGCTCACGTGGGCGACGCGCAGCGACGTGAAGTAGCCCTGGCCCGGATAGGTCGGCGCCTTGCAGGTCGCCGACGCGTGGGCGGTCCGGGTGGCGGGCCGAGCCGTCGCGGCCGCCACGGGAGCGGCGGCGGCCAGGCACGCGGCCGCGGCGAGCAGGCGGGTCGGGCGGGCGATCATGCGGTCTCCTTGGTCCGGGGCAATGCTGGGAGAACCCTAGTAGCGGCCCCGAGTTGCGCGGGTGGCCATCTAGACTCGCCGCCGTGGCCGTGCGCCCCGAGTTCGGGCCCACCCTTCCCGCGCTCGTGCGCGACCGCGGCATCGTCGGCCGGGCCCTGGCCGGCGGCGTCCTGGTGGTTGCGGCGATCGTGGTGGCCGCGCTCGTCATCCGGGCCCACCGGGGGACGCGGGAGGCCGTGGTCCGCAGCCCGTTCACGTTCAACGTCGTCTACAACACGTCGGAGCTGCGGCGCGTCGCTCCACATCGGGGCGACCTCCTGCGCCTCGAGGGCGCACGCAGAGGCCTCGACGTCGTGGTGGCCGTGCGCGCCGTCGCGCTGCCCGCCTACGCGGGCGGGGATGCCGTCGCCGGCCTCGTGCCGGTGGTGGCCGACCGGCGCGAGCGCGAGCTGGCCGCCCTCTACGGCCCGCTGATGATCTTCGACGAGGGGAGGATCACCACCAACACCGCGCCCGGCTACCAGATCGGCTTCCGGGCCGGCAAGGCGGGCGACCTGCTCTTCGGCCGCGACCTCTACGTGTTCCCCCAGGAGCTCGCCCCCCGCGTCGGCGCGCTCGTCAGCCTGCGTCAGTTCGAGCACCGCAGGGTCACGGCCGCCGGCGCCGCGCTCCTGCAGGCCGCGCGGGAGGCGTTCCGCTCCTTCACCTTCGGCGACACTCCGAGCTAGCCTCCGAGCGTGTGGGCGTCAAGTCAGCCGTCAACGCCGCGCTGCGGCGGACCACCGGGCTGCAGCTGACACGGGCGGGTGCGGGCCCCGCCCGCCCCGGCGGCACCGCGCGCCCCCAGCGCCTGGAGGGCGACCGGCTGCTGGAGCGCCCCGCGTTCATCCTCAGCTCGGTGCGCTCGGGCTCGACGCTGCTGCGCGTCCTGCTCGACAGCCACCCGCTGCTGCACGCGCCGCACGAGCTGCACCTGCGCGACATCGCCGTCGGGGTGACCGGCCAGCCCGCGGCCAAGTCGCTCGACGAGCTCGGGCTCGACGCGGCGCACCTCGAGTACCTCCTGTGGGACCGGTTGCTGCAGCGCGAGGTGCAGCGCCGCGGCAAGCGCTTCGTCGTCAACAAGACGCCGACCGACGTCTTCATCGCCGACCGCATCGTCGAGTGCTGGCCCGACGCCCGGTTCCTGTTCCTGCTGCGCCACCCCGGATCGATCGTGCGCTCGCGTGCGCAGGCGCGCCCGCAGGACAGCGAGGAGCGCCACGTCGAGATGGTGCTGCGCTACGCCACGGGGCTCGAGCAGGCCCGGGCCGTGCACCCGGGGCTGGTGGTCCGCTACGAGGAGCTGACCACCGACCCGGCGGGCCAGCTGGCGCGCGTCTGCGAGTTCCTCGGCGTGCCCTACGAGCCGCAGATGCTCGACTACGGCCATTTCGACCACGGCCGCTACCGGGTCGGGCTGGGCGACTGGACCGAGAAGATCCGCTCGGGCGAGATCCACCCCGCCGCGCCCGCGCCGGACACCGTCCCCGACGGCCTGCGCGATCTGTGCGAGGCGTGGGGATACGTGCCCGGGCGGCTCGCGTCGCCTCGGGGCTAGACCGCGGTGATCAAGGTCAGCGTCATCGTCCCGGTGTTCAACCCGGGCGCGAACATCGACCGGTGCATCGCGTCGCTGCTGGACCAGTCGCTGGCGCCCGGCGACTACGAGGTGATCTTCGTCGACGACGGCTCGACCGACGCGACGCCGGCGCGGCTTGACGCGCTGGCCGCCGAGCACCCCCACGTGCACGTCGCGCACATCCCCAACTCGGGCTGGCCGGGCCGGCCGCGCAACGTCGGGCTCGACATGGCCCGCGGCGACTTCGTCTACTTCGTCGACAACGACGACTGGATCACCCGCGACGCGCTGGAGCGCATGCACACCATGGCGGTGCAGGACGAGGCCGACATCGTCATCGGCAAGGTGGTCGGCCACGGCAAGTACGTCCCGGCCGGCCTGTTCCGGACCAACCTCCACAACGTCTCGCTGCGCGACGCGCCGCTCGTCGCGTTGCTCAGCCCCCACAAGCTCTTCCGGCGGTCGTTCCTCGAGGCGGTCGGCCTGCGGTTCCCCGAGGGCCGCCGGCGGCTGGAGGATCACGTGTTCGTGATGCGGGCGTACTTCGCCACCGACTGCACGTCGGTCCTGGCCGACCACCCGTGCTACCACTGGGTCCGCCGGGGCGAGGCCAACGCCTCCGCCGACGCCTGGGACCCCGTCATGTACTACGCGGCCGTGCGCGAGGTGCTCGACATCGTCGACGAGAACACCGAGCCCGGGCCGTTTCGCGACGAGCTGTACCTGCGCTGGTACCGGGCCAAGACGCTCGGGCGGGTGGGGGGCTCGCGCTCGCCTCTGACCAAGCGCGACCGCGCCTGGCAGCGGACGGTCTTCGACGAGGTGCGCAGCATCGTGCTCGACCGCTTCGATGCCGTTCCCGACGAGCTGCTGCCGTTCAACGAGCGCATCCGCGTGGCGCTCGTCCGCGCGGGCGACTTCGATGCGGTCCTCGCGCTGGCGCGGTTCGAGATCGAGCTCGGCACTCGAGCGCGGCTGGAGCGCGCCGGCCGAGACGGCGATCGCACGGTGATGGGGCTGACGCTGCGGCTCTTCGCCGGCCGCCACACCCTGCGGTTCCGGCGCGACGGCGAGCGACTGCTGTGGGTGCCCCCGGCGGGTATCGCCTCCCAGGTCCCCGCGACGCTGCTGGACGCCACCGAGGACATCGACCGCTCGTGGGGCCAGGTGTTCGTTCGCTCCACGGCGAGCAAGACCCAGTACCTCATCCCGTCGCGCAACACGACGCGGCTCGTCGATGCCGGCGACGGGACCGTCGAGGTGCGGGTCGCGCTCGAGGCGCGGCTGGCGGACGTCCGTGCTGCGGCGGGCCGTCCGCTGAAGCCCGGGGACTACGACCATCCGGTGTTCGCCAACATCGCGGGCTTCACGGGTGACGGCGTCGCGCGGCGCCGTCGGGGGCTCCCGCCGCTGGCGACGATCGTCGACGCGGCCGGCCGGCCGCGGCTGGCCACGACCAGCCCGCGCGCTGCGGCGCTGGACCTCGCCCGCCGGATGCCGCGCGTGGCCCGGGCGGCCAAGCGGGTGGGAGGCCGCTGATGGAGGCCCGGCGCGTCGAGATCCTCGACGGCCGCTGGCTGCACGTCGCCGGTGGTCCCTCGGGCGAGGCCGCAGGCCCGCTGACGCTCGTTGCCCGCCGGGTCGACACCGGCGAGGAGCGCCACACCTACATGGAGCGCGCCGGGCTCGAGGGCGCGGAGGCCTCGCTGCCCGTCGAAGAGCTCGCCCCCCAGCCGGGCCCCTCCGCGACCTGGGAGATCCACGTCGCCTCCGAGGAAGGCCGCGCGCGCGTGTCCGGCCCCGTCAGGGCGCTGTCGGTCGCCCGGGTGGTGACCGATGGCGATCGCGCGTTCCGGATCACGCCGCGGCGCGCGGCGACCGGTGAGCTCTCGGTGGACGTGCAGGACGTCGGCGCGCACGCCGAGGTCGAGGCCGTGTGGGTGCGCGACGGTGCCATGACCGTCAGCGGCCGGGTGCTCGGCGCAGCTCCCTCGGGTGCCGTCGAGCTCGTGGCCGTTCGCCGCTCCGACGGCGTGCGGCGCACCGGCTCGGCCAGCGTCGAGGGCGATCGGTTCGAGGGCCGGCTGGTGCTCTCCGACCTCGCCGGCGTGGCGCGGGTCGCCGAGTGGGACCTGGATCTGCTCGACGGCGAGCGGGCGCTGCCGCTGGCCGCGCACCGCGACGGGCTCGTCGGCAAGGACGCCGTCGTCGTGCTTCCGGTCGTCCGCGGCAGCGGCCCGGCGGCGGGGAGGGCGATGCGGCCGGGCTACACCGCGCAGGACGCGCTCGTTGTGCGCGAGGGCCCGCTGCGCAGCATGGGCAACGGCGCCGAGGAGGCCCCGGACGCCGAGGACTCGCTCGGCCGGCAGTCGCGCCGCCGCCGGCTGCTGGGCCCGGCGGCGATCGCGGCGCACCGGCTGGCGCTGGCGCTCGTGTCGGCGATCTGGCACGGCCGGCGGCGCTCGACACCCAACCCCGAGACGGCCGAGCTGCGGATCCTGCTGATCCACGCCTACGGTCTGGGGGGGACGATCCGCACCACGCTGAACCTCGTCGACCAGCTGCGCCACCGGCACAGCGTCGAGGTCGTCAGCGTCGTGCGTCGCCGGCGCCATCCGCGGCTGCCCTTCCCGCTCGGTCTGCGGGTCTCCGTGCTCGACGACCAGCGGCGCGGCGTCGGCCGCGCGAGCCCGGTGCGCTGGCTGCTGCGCCGGCTGCCCAGCCTGCTCGTGCACCCCGAGGACTACGCCTACCCGATGTGCAGCCTGTGGACCGACGTCACGCTCGTGCGCTGGCTGCGCGCCCAGCCGCCCGGGGTGCTGATCACCACGCGGCCGGCCTTCAACCTCCTCGCCGCCCAGCTCTGCCCGCCCGGCGTGGTGGTCATCGGGCAGGAGCACATGCACTTCGATGCGCACCGCCCCCAGCTGGATGCCGACGTGCGCCGCCAGTACCGCCGCCTCGATGCGCTGACCGTGCTGACCGAGCGCGATCGCGAGGACTACCAGCGGCTGCTGGCCGGCGCGCGCACCCAGCTGGCCTGGATCCCCAATGCCGTGCCGCCGATGGGCGGAGGGCCGTCGACGCTGGAGCACCCCGTCGTCGTCGCCGCCGGGCGGCTGACCGGCCAGAAGGGCTTTGACCTCCTGGTGCGCGCGTTCGCTCCGATCGCCCGCGAGCACCCGCACTGGCGACTGCGGATCTACGGCGCGGGCCCGTTGCGCGGGCCCCTGCAGCGCCTGATCCTCGAGCAGGAGCTCTACAACAACGTGTTCCTGATGGGGCCGACGCTGCACCTCGGGGAGGCGCTGTCGGAGGCGTCGGTGTTCGCCCTGAGCTCGCGCTTCGAGGGCTTCGGCATGGTGATCGTCGAGGCCATGAGCAAGGGCCTGCCGGTCGTCAGCTTCGACTGCCCGCGGGGGCCGGCCGAGATCATCAACCACGGCCGCGACGGCCTGCTGGTGCCCAACGGCGATGTCGCCGGGTTCACCGACGCGCTGCGCGAGCTGATCGAGGATCCCGAGCGCCGCGCACGACTGGGGGCCGGGGCGCTGGAGACGGCGCAGGGCTACGACATCGGATCGGTCGGCGAGCGCTGGGAGCGACTGCTCTCCGAAGTGCGCAAGTAGGCTGGCGTCGCGTGACGACGGTCTCGACCGCCGTGCTGCTCGCCACCGCGCCTGCCCAGGGCGGTGGTGTGGCGGCCGACCTCGCCTGGGAAGACACGACGCTCGTGTCGCGCCTCGGCGACCAGCTTCGCGCCCTGGGCATCGATGACGTCCAGGTGCTGCGCCGGCCGGCGTCCCCCGACCTCGCGGCCGATCTTGCGGCCGTGGCGCGGATCGCACGCGCGGCGCCGGCCGGCGTGCTGGTCGCCCAGGCCGACGTCGTCACCCAGCGCGAGGCGCTGGCCGCGCTGCTGGCCGATCCGCGCATCGGGACCGGCGTGCTGAGCAGCCTCGAGGGTGTCGGGGCGCCGTTCGCCTTCGGCCAGCGCTCCGACCGCGGGCGCGTGGTCAGCGCGGCGTCGCCGTTTCACGCCGCCGGCGGCCCGACGGAGCGGTTCCTCGGCCTGCTGAAGGTCAGCGCGGCCGACACCGCCGCGCTCGCCGCTGCCGCCGAGGAGCTCGCGGGCCTGGTGGCCGGCGGCGTGCCCGCGGCGTGGGAGGCGGAGCTCGAGCGCAAGCGCCAGGACTGGAAGGGCGAGGCCGAGGCGCCCGCCCGGCTGGCCGCGGCCCGCGAGGACGCGGTCGCGCTGCTGGCCACGGCGATCGTGCGGCGGGGCGCCCACGTGGGCAACGCCGACATTCGCGAGCTGTTCTGGGCACGCCCGCTGTCGGCCGCCGCGGCCCGGCAGGCGGCCGCCGACATCGGCGGCCACGACGAGGAGCGCGTCCTGCTGGACTCCGCGGTCAAGGCGACCGACGGCTTCTTCACCACCTTCTTCGTCAGCCCCTACTCGAAGTACATCGCCCGCTGGGCGGCGCGGCGCGGCCTGACCCCCAACCAGGTGACCGTCGCCTCGCTGGCGCTCGGGGCGCTGGCCGCGGCGGCGTTCGCCACCGGGCACCGGTGGGGCCTGATCGCCGGCGCGCTGCTCTTGCAGGTCGCCTTCACCACCGACTGCGTCGACGGCCAGCTGGCTCGCTACACGCGTACGTTCAGCGCGCTGGGCGCGTGGCTCGACTCGACCTTCGACCGCGTCAAGGAGTACCTGGTCTTCGCGGGCCTCGGCATCGGCGCGGCGCGGATGGGCGCGCCGGTCTGGGCGCTGGCCGGCGCCGCGCTGACGCTGCAGACCGTCCGCCATGCCTTTGACTTCTCATTCGCGGCCGCCGAACACGCGTCGATGGACGTCGCGCCGCAGGCGCCGCTCGCCGAGCCGTCCGACGGCCCCGCGGCGCGGTCCGGCGCGGCCGGCACACCGGTCCCTCGCCCTGCGGCCTCGGCGCGAGTCCTCCGCGCCTGGCGGCGGATCGATCGTCTCGGCGGCGCTGTCTGGGTCAAGCGGGTGGTGGTCTTCCCGATCGGCGAGCGCTTCGCCGTGATCTCGATCACCGCAGCGTTGTTCACACCACGCGTGACGTTCATCGTCGTGCTGGCCTGGGGCGGCGTGGGCGCCGTCTACGGGCTCGCCGGCCGCGGGCTGCGGGCGCTGGCGCGGTGAGCGCGCTCGACCTCTACCGCGACGACGGGCCGCTCGCGCGGGCGTTCGCCCCGCTGGGCCGAGCGGCGCCGCCGTCGGTGCTGGTCGCCGTCGCGGTCGTCCCTGTCCTCGTCCTCGCCGCCGCGACGGGCGCCGACGGCTCCCGGGGGCTGCTCGCCGCCGCCGTCGCCTGGGTCGTCCTGCTCGGCGGCGCGTCGCGCGGCGGGGCGCTCGAGCGCGACCGCTTCCGCTGGGCGGTGCCGCCGCTGCTGCGGGCGGGCGAGTACACGCTGATCCTGTGGATGAGCGCTGCGGGTTGTGCCGACGGGCCCGGTGCCGGCTTCGCGCTGCTGCTGGCGCTCGCCTTCCGCCACTACGACCTCGTCTATCGCCTGCGCTACCGCGGCCGCACCCCGCCGGCCTGGCTCGGCGCGGTCGCCGGCGGCTGGGACGGGCGCCTGGTGGCGATCTGGGTCCTGCTGGCCACGGACGCGCTGCCCGCCGGGCTCTACGCGCTGGCCGCCGCCCTCGGCGTGCTCTTCGCCGCCGAGAGCGCGGCGAGCTGGAGAAGCTTCGACGCGGGCGACCGGCCCGCGCTCTACGACGAAGGAGAAGGTGAGGCCGAATGATCGGCATGGTCCTGGCCGCGGGCGCGGGGCGCCGGCTGGCGCCCGACACGGACAACCTGCCCAAGACGCTGCTGCCCGTCGACGGCGACCGGACGATCCTCGACGTCGCCCTGGGCAACCTGGCGCAGGTCGGGCTGGAGGAGGTCGTGGTCGTCACCGGGTTTGCCGCCGAACGCATCGAGGAGCGCCGTGAGGACCTGGCCCGCCGTTACGGTCTGCGGATCGAGACGGTGTTCAACCCCAAGGCCGAGGAGTGGAACAACGCGTACTCGCTCTGGTACGCGCGCGAGCGGTTCGCCGAGGGCGTGCTGATGGTCAACGGCGACACCGTCCACCCGGTCAGCGTCGAGGAGGCGGTCCTGGCGGCGCGCGGCGACGGCGACCTCGTCATCGCCGTCGACGACGTCAAGACCCTCGGCGAGGAGGAGATGAAGGTCCACCTGTCGGCCGAGGGGCGGCTCGACCGGATCCACAAGTCACTGGAGCCGTCGACCGCTCACGGCGAGTACATCGGCGTGACGCTGATCGAGCCGGAGGCCGGCGAGCGGCTGGCCGAGGCGCTGGAGGCCACCTGGCAGCGCGACCCGCAGATGTACTACGAGGACGGCTTCCAGGAGCTCGCCGACCGCGGCGGGCGGATCGTCGCGGCGCCGATCGGCGCGGTGGAATGGGTGGAGGTCGACGACCACACCGACCTGGCGCGGGCCCGGGAGGTCGCTTGCCGCTGCTGAGCCGCCTGATCCCGTCGCCGCTGGCGATCGACGTGCGGCCCGGGGCGATCGACGGGCTCGCGCCGCTGCTGGCCGACCGCCGGATCTCCAGCGGCGGGCACGTGGCGGTCGTCGTTGGCCCGGGCCTCGGCGAGGAGATCGCCGCCAAGCTCGCCGGCCAGCTGCCCGACGCTGAGATCAA
>JAWVFY010000269.1:0-5269 GCA_033855575.1 Solirubrobacteraceae bacterium | reverse complement strand
CGGAGGGTCCCTGGTCGCGCCGACGCGCCTGGGCGTCGTGGCCGGGGATGAAGGTCCCGGTGCCGTCACACCATGGGCATTCCACGGTGGACGGCGTGCCACCGAGGTTGGAGATCACCTTGCCCGTGCCGCGACAGGCCGAGCACGGAACGGGCTCGGCGGGGGTCTCGTCTGGTGTATCGGTGGCCACGGGCGCGGTCAGGCTAACGGCAAAGCGCGGGTCTACGCTTGACCGGCCATGCGCGCCACCCTGCCCTTCGCGTTCGTCACGGGCCTCGCCGCCACGGCGCTGGCCGCAGCGCCCGCGGGCGCGCCGCGCGTGCCCGGCGCCCCCTCCTGCCCCATCTTCCCGGCGTCCAACGCCTTCAACCGCCACGTCGACAGGCTGCCCGTGGCCCGCGACAGCACCCGTCTGATCGCCACGATCGGGGCGTCGACCGGCCTGCATCCGGACTTCGGCAGCGTCTACGGCATCCCCTACGCGGTCGTGGGCCGCCACACCCACCGCTCCAGCGTGAGCTTCGACTACGCCGACGAGTCCGACCCGGGGCCCTACCCGATCCCGCCGCGCCCGCCGATCGAGAGCGGCTCGGACCGCCACCTCCTGCTCGTCGACCGCGACGCCTGCCGGCTCTACGAGCTGTTCGCCGCCCAGCACACGGCGCAGGGCTGGCACGCCGGGTCGGGCGCCATCTGGAACCTGCGCTCCAACCGGCTGCGGCCGAAGGGCTGGACCTCGGCCGATGCCGCCGGCCTGCCGATCCTCCCCGGCCTCGCCCGCTACGACGAGGCCGCCCGCGGCGCGATCCGCCATGCCCTGCGGTTCACCGTGCCCCGCACCCGCCGGGCGTTCATCGCACCGGCACGCCACTTCGCGTCCTCCGACAGCGACCCCTCGCTGCCGCCGATGGGCCTGCGCGTCCGGCTGAAGGCGAGCTTCGACCTCTCCGGCTATCCGCGGCAGGCCCGGATCGTGTTGGTGGCCCTGAAGCGTTACGGGATGATCCTCGCCGACAACGGGTCGCCGTGGTACGTGACCGGCGCGCCCGACCACCGCTGGAACGACGACGCGCTGCACGCCATTAGCCGCGTGCACGGGTCCGACCTCGAGGTCATCGATACCGGCCCTGGCTCTTGACCGGCCGCTATGCCCCGAGTCCCACCGGGCCGCTGCACCTCGGCAACCTGCGCACTGCGCTGCTGGCGTGGTTGTTCGCCCGCTCAGCGGGTTCCGGCTTCCTGCTGCGCATCGAGGATCTCGACAGCGGCCGAGTGCGCGCCGAGCACGAGGCCGGCCAGCTCGCCGACCTGCGAGCGCTCGGCCTCGACTGGGACGGCGAACCCGTGCGCCAATCCGAGCGCGCGGCGTTCTACGCGGCGGCACTGGAGCAACTCGATACCTACCCCTGCTACTGCACGCGTGCCGAGATCCGCGAGGCGGCGTCGGCGCCGCATGGCGCGCCGGCCGGCGGCGCGTACCGGGGGACCTGCCGCGACCTGACCCCCGACCAGCGGGCCCGGCGGGAGCGCGATGGGCGGCCGCCGGCGCTGCGCGTACGCGCGGACGGCGCCCGCGTGACCGTGACCGATCGCCTGGCCGGCCGCGTCGACGGCCTCGTTGATGACTTCGTGGTGCGCCGCAACGACGGCGCGTTCGCCTACAACCTCGCCGTGGTCGTCGACGACGCCGCGCAGGGCGTCCAGGAGGTCGTGCGGGGCGCCGACCTCCTGGACTGTGCGCCGCGTCAGGCATGGCTGGCGCGAGCGCTCGATGCGCCGGTCCCGGCCTACGCGCACGTCCCGCTCGTGCTGGGGGCCGACGGCGCGAGGCTGGCCAAGCGACATCCCGGCGTCACGCTCGCCCACCGGCCCGAACCACCGGCGCGGGTGCGCGGTCTGCTGGCGGCCAGCCTCGGGCTCACCGATCCGGGAAGCTCCCCGACCATGGACGAGCTGCTCGCGCGCTTCGACCCGACTGCGCTGCCGACCGAGCCGTGGGTCCTGGTGTGAAGGCGTTCGTCCGCTACTGGCTGCCCGCGCTGGTGGTCGCCGGCGGCATCGTGGCGGTCGCGCTCGGCTCCGACGACGCCCGCTGGGAGGGCGGGGCGGCGATCATCGGTGCCGGCCTGGCCGTCGGGCTGCTGAACTTCTTCTACCGCCTCGGCGCCTCGGGCGATCGCGAGCGCGACGCCGAGGAGCGGGCCCGGGAGTACTACGACGAGCACGGCCGCTGGCCCGACGAGGAGCCGCGCGAGCCCACGCAGTAGGGTCGCCGCAGATGGCGCTGGAGCGAGAGCTGGCCGAGCGAGCATGGGCGACGGGGCGGCTCGGTATCGACACGGAGTTCATGGGCGAGGGCCGCTACCGCGCGCTGCTCTGCCTGGTTCAGGTGGCCGTCGACGACGACGGCGGTGACCGGACGCAGGCGCGGGTCGAGGTGCTCGATCCCCTGCAGGGCGAGCTCGACCCCAGCCCGCTGGCCGAAGTGCTGGCCGACCCGCAGATCGAGATCGTCATGCACGCCGGCCGCCAGGACGTGGCCCTGCTCAAGCGCGTGTGGAACACCGAGGTCACCAACGTCTTCGACACCCAGCTGGCCGCCGGCTTCGCGGGGCTGCGCGCGCAGCTGGGCTACGAGCCGCTGCTCGCCGAGGTCCTCGGCGTGCGACTGCGCAAGTCCGCGAGCTTCACCCGCTGGGACGCGCGACCGCTCTCGCCCGAGCAGGTCGAGTACGCCCGCGAGGACGTGCTGCACCTGCTCGCGCTCGCCGAGGCGCTCCAGGAGCGACTGGATCGCCTGGGCCGGCTGCAGTGGGCCCAGGAGGAGTGCCGCGCCCTCGAGGCCGCCAGCGACGTGCGCGAGGTCGACGGCGTCTTCGAGCGCCTGCCGCGCGTGAGCTCGCTTGATCCCGCCCAGCGGGCCGTGGCCCGCGAGCTGGCCGCGTGGCGCGAGGAGACGGCGCGCGAAGCCGACCGCCCGGTCCAGACCGTCCTGTCCGACGCGGGCCTTGTCGAGATCGCCAAGCGGCGCCCCAAGACGATGGAGCGCCTCAAGCAGATCCGCGGCGTCAACGAGGCGACAATGCACCGCCGCGGCAAGGCGCTCCTCGAGGTCGTCGAGCGCGGTCGCGAGCGCGACCCGATCCCCGTCGACGGCGAGCGGCCGGCGCAGCCCCACCCCCAGGACGCCGTGCTCATCGCGCTCGGCGAGGCACTGGTCCGGGCCCGTGCGCTGGAGTCCGGCGTGGCCTACGAGCTGATCGCCGCCAAGGCCGACCTGCAGCGCATCGCGTTGGCCGTGCGCGACGGAACGCCCGAGCCCGACGTCCGCACGCTGCAGGGCTGGCGCCGCGAGCTGGTCGGCGCCGAGCTGATCGAGCTCCTGCACGGCGGGCTGACGCTGGGCATCGGCGAGGACCGCCGGCTGCGAGTGGCCGCCGCGCCGTAGCATCCCGGCGATGACCGCGCCTTTCCGGGTCATCATCTGCGACGACTCGCTCGGCTTCCCGGCGCTGGTCAAGGCCTGGCTGGCCACCGACGGCCGCTTCGCCGTGGTCGGCATGGCCAGCGGGGGCGAACGGGCCAAGGAGCTGGTCGCCCAGGAGCGGCCCGACCTGCTCGTCCTGGATCTCCTGTTGCCCGACGTCCCGGATCCGGCCGCGCTGGTGGCGCGGCTGCACGAGATCCACGCCCCGCTGCGCGTGATGCTCGTGTCCAGCCTGCGCATGGAGGAGCTGCGCAACGCCGGCGACGCCGCGGGGGTCGACGGCGTCTGCAGCAAGGGCGCGAGCGCAGAGGAGCTGACCGGTGCGCTCTACGCGGTCGCGACGGCGGCGGGCAGCAGTACCCAGAACGTCGCGCCCTGACCCGGTTCGCTCTGCACGCCGAGCTGCCCGCCGTGGCGGCGCACGAGCCGTTCGCAGATGGCCAGCCCCAGGCCGGTTCCGCCGCGGCTCAGCTCGGGATGCGCACGCTCGAACGGCGCGAAGATCCGCTCCTGATCGGCGGCCGCGACGCCCGGTCCGTTGTCGGCGACCGTCAGGCGCCAGCCGCCGTCGACCGCCACCGCGGCCACCTCGACGTGCGGCGCGGCGGCGTCACCGAACTTCAGCGCGTTGGCAATGAGGTTCTGCATGACCAGCTCGACGTCGCCGCGCGAGGCCAGCACCGCCGCCTCCTCGGGCAGGTCAGCGACGACGTCTGCGCGGCGAGCACCGACCGCCGCGGCCAGCGTCGTCATCACGCTTCCCGCCGCATCGCGCAGCGAGACCGGCTCGGCCGACACGCCTGCCTCGCCTGCGCGCGCGTACTCGAGCAAATCGGCCAGCAGGCGGCTCATCCGCTCGGCGGTGGCCGTGATGTGCCCGACGTACTCGGCCGCGTCACCGGGCAGATCCTGGTGGGCGAGCAGCTCGGCGAAGCCCGAGACGGTCCGCAGTGGATCGCTGAGATCGTGGGCGGCGATGGAGGCGAACCGGTCGAGCTCCTCGTTGGACCGCCGCAGGTCCTCGTTGGCCTCGCGCAGCGCCTGCTCGGCCTCTCGCCGCGCCGTCAGGTCGCGCGTGACCTTCGCGTAGCCCAGCAGCTCGCCGTCGTTGCCCCGCACCGCGGCGATGCTGACCCGCGCCCAGAACTGCGTGCCGTCCTTGCGCACGCGCCAGCCCTCCTCCTCGTAGCGGCCTTCCTCGGAGGCCACGGCGAGCTCGTGCGCCGGGTGCGCGCGCGCCCGGTCCTCGGGGGTGTAGAAGAGCTCGAAGTGGCGGCCGATGGCCTCCTCAGCCTCATAGCCCTTGAGATAACGGGCGCCCGCGTTCCACGACGCGATGTGGCCGCTCGGATCGAGCATGAAGATCGCGTAGTCGCGGACGCTGACGACCAGTCGGCGGAACTGGTCGAGCTGGCCGCTGGCCCGCTCGAGCTCGGCGGCCCGGGCTCGCAGCTGCTCCTCGTGGACGCGCCGGGCCGTCAGGTCGCGGGTCACCTTCCCGAACCCGATGAGCTCCCCGTTCCGTCGGACCGGGGTGATGACCGCGCTGGCCCAGAAGCGCGTGCCGTCCTTGCGCATGCGCCACCCCTCCTCCTCGTAGCGGCCGTCGCGCAGCGCCACCTTCAGCTCGTGGTCGGGATGCCCGCGCTCCCGATCCTCCGGCGTGTAGAACCGGGAGAAGTGGGCGCCGATGATCTCCTCGGCGGTGTAGCCCTTGATCCGCTCGGCGCCGCGGTTCCACGTCTTGACGCGGCCCTCGGTGTCGAGCAGGAAGATCGCGTA
>JAWVFY010000268.1:0-7744 GCA_033855575.1 Solirubrobacteraceae bacterium | reverse complement strand
GCTGGCGGCGGCGTTCGGGGTGGCTTAGCGGGCGGTCAGCGCAGCCCGAGCGCGACGCTGATCCGGGTGATGTCACCGTCGCGTGCCGAGCCGACGGCGATCGGCCCGAGCGCGTCGAGGATCGGCTTGGCCTTGGCGAACGCGGGCTGCGCGGTGATGCCGAAGCTCTCGAGCAGGTTGACGATCGTGGGCGTGTCGAGCAGGAAGATCGGCTTGAGATCGCCGCCCAGGGCCTTGGTGGCATCGCGGTAGGCCGGGCTGGAGCCGAGCGTGCTCGACGGATGCAGCACGTCGGTGAGCGCCTGGGGGTTGATGCCTAGGCTGAACCGGTTGCCGCCGGCCGCGACGAACAGTGACACGGGCACCCGCGTGCTGCGCACCTCGATCGCGGTGTCATAGCCCGGGACGGTCGCGGCCTGGACCTGGGCGCCGGCCCTGCGCAGCCCGCGGCCGAGCAGGGCCACCGCACGGTGCGATTTCGCCGGGTTCGTCGAGGTGATCGTCAGCACGCCGCCGATGTCGGCCAGGCCGGTGCCGCGGGCGTAGACCGCGCCGCTGCCCATCCAGCTGAAGAAGTCGCGCTGCAGGTCGATCCCGGTCCGCGCCTTGAACCGGGCCAGCAGTCCCGCGACGTCGACGCTGCCGCTGGAGAAGCGGGCCAGCTGACCGATCTGGGCCAGCCCACGCGTCAGCCCGGTGCCGAGGTCGCCCGCGCCCAACCCGAGCCAGGCGTCAGACGGCAGGGCGGCCAGCGCGTCGGCGCCGGCGGTGCTCGCCGAGCTCGCGGGCGCGCCGATCGACGCCAGGTCGAGTCGCACCGCGCCGGCGTCGGCGCGCAGCGAGGCGACGATCACGCGCCCCGCCCGGGCCATCGCCTGGCGGAGCAGAGCGAGCGTCTGCGGGTTGCGCAGGGGGGAGACGGCGGCCGCGGATCCGCTCGTCGTGGCCAGGGCGTCGATCACGCTCTGCGGCACGACGTAGGCCACACCGAGCGACTGATCGGCGCCGACCGCCGAGCGAGCCGCGGTGTAGTCGGCGACATCCGTCAGCGGGCGGCCGCCCCGGGCGACGTCGATGGCCTGGTGCACGCCGGAGACGGAGCCCAGCAGGGCGTACCCGTCGACGACGCCGGCGGCCACGTCCCCCTTTGGGTCGACCTGCAGCCCGACACCCCGGTAGGACTGCCCGGCCGGGGACCCATGGCTGCGGGCGGCGCTCCGGCGAACGATCTGGCCGAGCGAGGCCTGCGCCTTGCCGGTGTCGGTGGTGTCGGCGATGACGGCGCCCTGGGTGTGGGCCGAGCCGATCGAGGTCAGGAAGACCCCGACACGCTTGCCGAGCCAGGGCTTGAGGTCCTCCCAGGTGACGTCGCTGGAGCCCGACGAGCGGTCCAGCAGCGCGGTGATCTTCGCGCCCGGGTCGCCGGTGGCCAACAGCTTGCCCAGCGCCGCGGTGGCGCCGTCGCGCAGCGAGCCGTCGGGGCGCACCACCGCCTCGATGTAGAGCGGGGTCGTCGAGGGGACGAGCGTGGCCGGGTCGGCCCCGGGCCCGCTCGAGCCGGTCGTGGCGCTCGAGCCGCAGCCGGCCAGGGGCACGGCGGCGACGGCCAGCAGGACACACAGACGGGACCTCATGACGCGAGCGGCTCCTTGCGGCGGCGGGAGCGCCCATCGTAGGGCGCGAAGCGGCCGCTCGGGGAGGTCCTGCATGGCCGATTGCGGCGGGCTGGACGGATGGCCCACCCACGATCTCCCACGCCGAAACGCCAGCAAACACGGGAGCTTCTGGGCCTCGCAAGGCGCGACCGAGGCGTCTGGTGGGGGATCGTGTGCGATCAGGGTTGCAATGTGGGGAAAAGTGGGGTAGACATCGCCCTGCGAGCCGGGGTGGAGAGGCTCCTCCCACCTCTCCACCCCGGCTCCTTCGAACCGCTCTCGCACCTTCATCACCGCGCCATGGCCTTCCGGGGCACCTTCGACTACTCGCTCGATCAGAAGAACCGGCTCACGGTGCCGGCGAAGTTCCGTGCCGCGCTGTCGGAGGGCATCGTTCTCGCCAAGGGCGTGGACCCCTGCGTCGAGCTGTGGCCGCCCAGGGACTTCGACGCCCGCATGGAGGCCGCCCTCGAGGGCCGCAACCCGCTCTCGCGCGACACGCGCCGCATCAGCGCGTTCTTCTCGGCCAACTCCCACGACGCCGAGCTCGACAGCGCCGGCCGCGTCGGCATGCCGACGTTCCTCTCCGACCACGGGAGCCTGGGCAAGGACGTCGTCGTCATCGGCGCCGGCGACCACGTGCAGGTCTGGAACCGGCAGGCCTGGGCGGACTTCAACGCGACCCTCGCCGGCGAGGTCGAGGAGATCACCGAGCGTCTTGGCCATCCTGCTTGACATGACCGCCTCCCACGTCCCCGTCCTGGCGGGTGAGCTCATCGAGCTCACGAGCCCGCAGGCCGGCGACACCGCCATCGACTGCACGTACGGCGCGGGCGGCCACGCGCGGCTGGTCGCCGAGCGGCTGGGGCCGTCGGGCACGCTGATCGCCATCGACCGCGACCCGGTGGCGCAGGAGCGCTTCGACGAGCTGGCCGCCGAGCTGCCCTGCCATACTCGCTTCATCGGCGCGTCGTTCGCCGACGGCCTGGCCGAGCTGCGCGAGGAGGGCCAGCGCGCCGACATCGTCTACCTGGATCTCGGGATGTCGTCGATGCAGGTCGACACGCGCGAGCGCGGCTTCTCCTACGCCTACGACGCGCCGTTGGACATGCGGATGGATCCCGAGCAGGAGCTCGACGCGCGCGAGGTCGTCAACACGTGGGACGACCGCCGCCTGGCTCGCGTCCTGCGCGAGCTGGGGGAGGAGCGCTACGCCGCCCAGATCGCCCGCGCGATCATCCGCGAGCGCGGCCGCGCCCCGATCGAGACGACCCACGAGCTCGTCGAGATCGTCTCGGCCGCCATCCCGGCGCCCTCGCGCTTCGGCGGCGGCCACCCGGCCAAGCGCACCTTCCAGGCGATCCGGATCGCGGTCAACGACGAGCTCGCCCAGCTCGACGCGGCGCTGCCGCTGGCCTGGGGCCTCCTGCGCAAGGATGGCCGGTTTGCAGGGATTTCCTTCCATTCTCTGGAAGATCGCCGCGTGAAGCGCTTCCTCGCCGACCGCGCCACCGGGTGCATCTGCCCGCCCGACCTGCCGGTCTGCGTCTGCGGTCACGAGCCCGAGGCCGAGTTGCTCGGCCGAGGCGTCGTACCGACCCCCGGCGAGATCGCCGCCAACCCGCGCGCCAGGTCGGCCCGGCTGCGGGCGGCGCGCAAGCTCATCGAGTCCAGCCCCGAGGAGATCACGGAATGACGCCGCCTGCCGCCGCCGCGCCCCGCACCCGCACGAACCGCACGGCCGCCCCGCCGCGACGGGTCTCCGGCCCCGCGCGCCGCCGGGCCCACGCCCCGGCCGGCCCGCCGCCGCTGGCGCTGCGCATCGGAGGCGCCGTCCACGGGCTGGCCGAGCACCGCATGCTCGAGCGGATCATCCGTGGGCGGGCGTGGATCGCCATCGTCGGCATCGGTCTGATCGGCATCGTCTTCATGCAGGTCTCGATGCTGCGCCTGAACGCCGGGATCGGCCGCGCCGTCGACACCGCGACCCGGCTCGAGCGCGACAACTCCGTGCTGCGCGGCACGATCTCCGAGCTGTCCTCGGGCGATCACATCGAGGCCGAGGCGGCCCGGATGGGGCTGGTCCTGCCGACCGCCACGCCGCGCTTCCTCGACGCCCGGCGGTTCGACCTGGCCCGGGCGGTGTCGTCGATCACGCCGCCGGGCCACCTCGCGCTGACCAGCACGCCGGCGGTGATGACCACGCCCGCGCTGACGGCGTCGCAGCTGGCCCCGACCGGCGTGGCGCCTGCGTCGGGCACGACAACCGCAACGACGGCCACCACCACCACGACCTCCCCGGCGACGACGACGACCGCGCCCGCGGCCACGACGACGACGGCCCCTCCGGCGACCTCGACGTCGACCGCGCCCGTGACGCCGACCCAGCAGACCGCCCAGCCCGCCGCCAGCGCGCCGCCTTCGACGACGGGCGGAGCCGCGGCCACCGGCCAGGGCGGGTAGGGCGCATGCCGCCGGTCGCCCGCCGCATCGGCATCCTCTTCGCGCTGTTCTTCGGCCTGCTCGGCATGGCCGGCGTGCGCGCCGGGTGGCTGGCCACGGTGCGCGGCCAGTCGCTCCAGCGGGCCGCCAACACCCAGCACATCACGACGGTGACCATCCCGGCTCGGCGGGGGACGATCACCGACCGCCTGGGGACGGTCCTCGCCCAGTCCGAGCCCGCCGCTGACGTCTCGGCGACGCCCTATCTGGTCAAGGACCCGATCGCCGCCGCCCGCAAGCTGGCCCCGTTGCTGGGCAAGCCCGAGAACGTGGTGATCCGGCTGCTGGCCCGGCGCGACACGGGCTTCGTCTATCTCGCGCGCCAGCTGCCCGCCGACCAGGCCCAGCGGATCTCCGACCTGCGGATCGCCGGGATCGACCAGACGCCCACCAATCGCCGGCTGTACCCGCGCGACTGGCTGGCCTCCCAGGTCCTCGGCACGGTGGGCACCGACGGCAAGGGCCTGTCGGGCCTCGAGTACGCGTTCGACGGCCGGCTCCGCGGCCGCGACGGCCAGCGGCGCACGGTGCGCGACGCGCTCGGCCAGCCGATCGACGTGCGCGACACGCGGCCCAGCCAGTCCGGCGCGCGCCTGCAGCTGACGCTGGACTCCTCGATCCAGGACAAGGCCGAGGCCGTGCTGGCCCAGGTGGGCGCGGTGTACCGGCCCAAGGGCGCGACCGCGATCGTGATGGACCCGCGCGACGGCAAGCTGCTCGCGGTGGCCAACTGGCCGCGCGTCGACGCCAACGACGTCAGCGGCGCCCCGAGCTACGCGACCCAGGATCGCGCGGTCGGCTACACCTACGAGCCGGGCTCGACGTTCAAGGCGTTCACCGTGGCCGGTGCGCTGCAGGACAAGGTCGTCACGCCCGACACCAGCTTCGACCTGCCGCCGAGCATCCAGGTCGCCGACCGGGTGATCGGCGAGGCGGAGACCCGCGGGCCGATCACCCTGACCACCGCGCAGATCCTCGCCTATTCCAGCAACGTCGGCGCGATCAAGATCGGCATATCCGACGGGCCCGACCGGTTCTCGCAGTGGGTCAGCCGGTTCGGGTTCGGCCGGCCGACCGGCGTCGACCTCCCCGGCGAGGAGCGCGGGATCGTCCTGCCGCTTGCCAAGTACTCGGGCTCCTCGATGGGCAACCTCCCGATCGGCCAGGGCACGTCGGTGACGCCGATGCAGATGGCGGCGGCGTACTCGGCGATCGCCAACGGCGGCCGGATCCCCGTGCCCCACATCGTGGGGAAGATCAACGGGCAGCGGGTGCACGAGCACGCCCCGCGGCGTGTGATCTCGGCCGCCACCGCGCTGTCGCTGCGGACCATGCTCCAGGGCGTCTTCGCCCAGGGCGGCACCGCGTCGGAGGTCAAGATCCCCGGCTACCAGTTGGCCGGCAAGACCGGCACGGCCAACAAGGTCGACCCGCTGACCGGCAAGTACTCGACGTCGCGCTACGTCGCGTCGTTCGTCGGCTTTGCGCCGGCGCTGCGGCCCAAGCTGCTGTGCATGGTCGTCGTCGACGAGCCGCAGGGGTCGATCTTCGGCGGCCAGGTGGCCGCACCGGCCTTCGGTCAGATCATGAGCTTCGCGCTGCAGTACCTGAAGATCCCGCCGGGCTGAGGGCCGACCGGTGCCGATAGTCTCGGCCGCGATGGACCTGCGCGAGGTCATGGGGGAGGGCCCCTCGGTCGAGATCTCCCACCTGGCCCACGACACCCGCGAGGTCCGGGGCGGATCACTGTTCTTCTGCGTTCCGGGATTCACCCGCGACGGCCACGACCTGGCCCCAGAGGCCATCCGCCGCGGGGCGGTGGCGCTCGTCGTGGAGCGGCCACTGGGGCTCGGGGTGCCCGAGGTCCGGGTGGCGTCCGTGCGCGCCGCGATGGCGCCGGCCGCCGCGCGCTTCCACGGCGACCCCACCGCCCGGCTGCCCGTGGTGGGGGTCACCGGCACCAACGGCAAGACCACCACCGCGTTCCTGATCCGCGGGCTGCTGGAGGCGGCCGGGCGCCAGTGCGGCCTGCTCGGCACCGTCACGTCGTTCGTGGGCGGCAGCGAGCGGCCGACCGTCCGCACCACGCCCGAGGCCATCGAGCTGCAGGCGACGTTCGCCGAGATGCTGGCCGGCGGCGACAGCGCCTGCGCGATGGAGGTCTCCTCGCACGCGCTGGCGCTGCACCGCGCCGACGCGATCCACTGGGCGGTGGCGATCTTCACCAACCTCACGCAGGACCACCTCGACTTCCACGGTGACATGGAGGCCTACTTCCGGGCCAAGCGCCGCCTGTTCGCGGCCGCCGAGCCGGGGACCGCAGCGATCGTCAACGTCGACGACCCCTACGGCGAGCGGCTGGCGCGCGAGCTCGGAGACGAGGTCGTGACCGTGGGGTTCTCCGAGGCGGCGAGCGTCCGGGCGCGCGACGTCGCCAGCGATGCGCGCGGAGCCGGCTTCACGCTCGACGGCCGCGAGCTGCGCATCGGGCTCCCGGGGCGGTTCAACGTGCTCAACGCGCTGTGCGCGATCGCCGCGGCGCGCGCGCTGGGGCTCGACGACGACACGATCGCCCAGGCGCTCCCGCGCGCCGGCGCCGTGCCGGGGCGCTTCGAGCCGGTCGACGAGGGGCAGGGCTTCACGGTCCTCGTCGACTACTCACACACGCCGGACTCGCTCGAGAACGCCCTGCGCGCCGCGCGCGAGCTGACCGACGGACGGGTGCTGTGCGTGTTCGGCGCCGGCGGGGACCGCGACCGCGGCAAGCGGCCGCTGATGGGCGCGGTGGCCGCCGAGCTGGCCGACACCGCCATCGTGACGTCGGACAACCCGCGCTCGGAGGCTCCCGAGGCGATCATCGCCGAGGTCCTGGCGGGCGCCGGAGGACACGCGCAGCCGATCGTCGACCGCCGCGAGGCGATCTTCCACGCGGTCGGCCTGGCCGAGGAGGGCGACGTGGTGCTGATCGCCGGCAAGGGCCACGAGCAGGGCCAGGAGCTCGCCGGCGGGCATGTGGTCCCGTTCGACGACGTCACCGTGGCGCGGGAGGCGCTCCGTGGTCGGCTGGCGATCTGAGCAGGTTGCCGAGGCCGCGGGCGCGCGGCTGGCGGCGCCCTCGCCGCACGCCGCCGGCCCGTCGCGGGTGACGATCGACTCCCGCGACGTCCGGCCGGGCGACCTGTTCGTCGGTCTGCCCGGCGAGCGCGTGGACGGCGGGCGCTTCGCCGCCGATGCGCTGGCGGCCGGGGCCTGGGGCGTGCTCGTCGCGCCCGAGCACGCCGACGCCGCGCGCTGTGCCAAGCCGGGGGCGCTGCTGGCCGCCGAGGATCCGCTGGCTGCGCTGCAGTCGCTGGCCACGGCCTGGCGCCGGGCGCTGGGCGCGCAGGTGATCGGAATAACGGGCTCGACCGGCAAGACGTCGACCAAGGACATCCTCTACGGCATGCTGCGCCCGCACCGGCGCACCGTCGCGACGCCCCAGAACCTCAACACCGAGATCGGGCTGCCGCTCACCGTGCTCTCCGCGCCGGCCGACACCGAGGTGCTCGTGCTGGAGATGGGGATGCGCGGCGAGGGCCAGATCGCCG
>JAWVFY010000267.1:0-2971 GCA_033855575.1 Solirubrobacteraceae bacterium | reverse complement strand
GGCGCTGCTCGGGCTGGGCCAGGGCGCCGCTGCGCTCTTCGCGCTGCTCGCGCCCCGGTCGTTCATAACCGACATACCGGTCGCCGGCGCCCACTGGGTGTCGTCGTTCGGGGCCTACGACGAGCACCTGGTCCGCGACTACGGCGCGTCGTACGCGGCGCTGAGCGCGCTCGTGCTGACGGCGGCGTGGATCGCCGAGCGCCGGCTCGTGCGGGTCGCGCTCGGGGTGTGGCTGGTGGCCGCCGTGCCGCACCTGGTCTTCCATCTCGCCCACGCCGACACACCGGCAGGCGCCAGCGGCGCGGCGGCGATCGCGACGCTCACGCTCACCGTCATCCTCCCGCTCGCCCTGTTCGTCCTCGTTCCGAAGGAGCAGCAGCCATGACCCGCATCGCCCCCGCCCCCGCTCGCGGCGTCTTCCGCCGGTACGTCTACCGGGAGGCCCGCACGCGCTTCGACCGCGACCTCGAGCCCGTCGGCGTGATGGGCCATCACGCCCGTCTGCTGGTCGGGATGGGCGCCTACGAGATGGCGATGGAGAAGGCCGGCAAGGTCGACGCCAAGCTCAAGTCGCTGGCCGAGACCAAGGCCGCGCTGATGGTCGGCTGCGAGTTCTGCATCGACATCGGCTCGCACGTCAGCGCGTCTCACGGCGTGACCGACGAGCAGCTGCTGGCCCTCCCGCGCCACCGCGAGGCGACCTGCTTCACCGAGCTCGAGCGGCTGGTGATCGACTACGCCGAGGCGATGACCAAGACGCCGGCCGCGGTCAGCGACGAGCTGTTCGCGGCGTTGCGCGAGCACTTCGACGAGGCGCAGCTGGTCGAGCTGACGGCGGGGATCGCGTGGGAGAACTGGCGCGCGCGGTTCAACTGGGCCTTCGACATCGGCGCCGCCGGGTTCAGGGAGGGCGCCGCCTGCCCCGTCCCGGTGCGGGAGGGACAGGCGGCGGCCGCTGCCTGAAGCTAGACCGGCGTGGGCGTCGGCGCGATCGTGGTCGCGGGCTCCTCGCCCATCGAGCGCACGCCGCCGTAGGCGACCAACGCCACCAGGATCAGGCCCGCGTAGGCACCCCACTGCACGGTGATGACGTTGTTGGGCCCGGGCTGGTTGATGATCCGGTAGAGCACGATCACGGTCATCAGGCCGCCGAGGCCTGCCGTGGCCGACGACAGCCTGACCGGCAGCGAGAGGTGCATGCCCCTCGCCGTGGTGACCGCCAGCGCCATCGCGACGATCGCCGTGATCGCCAGCAGGATGTCGGTGAACCCGAACGCCTGCCAGGCGGACGCGGTGGTGTCGACACCGCTCGCGTTGACGAGACCCTGGCTGACACCGGTCAGGGAGCTGAGATCGACCCCGTACCAGCTCATCCACAGGTCGATGAAGAGCAGCAATCCCGCCACGCCGGCGATGCGCTGGCCGGTCGAGAGCTTGTTGACGTCCATCCGTGACCCCCTAAAGGTCGTTGGTTGCCCTCGTGACGTTCGGCACAGGGCAGGCCTGTCCTGCCGCCGGATCCGTCCGATCACGAACGTACGTTCCCATCATGCTCTCGCAGGGAGACCAGGGGGAGATCGCGGCGATCGCCTGGCTGGCGGCGAATACGCGCATGGTGGCGTTGCCCCTCGGCAACGCGTCGGACTACGACGTGCTGGCCGAGATCGACGGCAGCATCGCCCGAGTCCAGGTCAAGACGACAAGCCAGCAGCGCGGCCGTCGATGGCCGGTCTCGCTCGCCACGCGCGGCGGCAACCAGAGCTGGAACCGGATCGTCAAGCGCTTCTCGGCCGGCCGCTGTGACTATCTCTATGCCCACACGGCATGCGGACGGCGCTGGTTCATCCCCGCCAAGGAGGTCGAGGGCGCCACGTGCATCGTGCTTGGCGGCCCCAAGTACGCAGCGTTCGAGATCGAGCCCGGCGCACCGCTGACGCTATCCTGACGCGCCCCCGGCGGGGTTCCGGAGCGGTCAAACGGGCGCGGCTGTAAACCGCGTGGCTCTGCCTTCGCAGGTTCGAATCCTGCCCCCGCCACCTGCACGAAAAAGGGCCCCGCTCGCGCGGGGCCCTTTGCCTTTGAACGAGCGGCGCGCCGGACGCGCTCAGCCCTCCTGCGGTGCGGGGTCGAGGTGGTGGTGGTGATGGTGGTGCGGGTGGCCGTGGCCGGCCGCGCGGGCCTCCTCGGCCAGGACGACCTCGGGAGGCGTCTGATCCTTCTTGGTGACGCTGAGGTAGACGACCAGCAGCAGGATGCAGCTCAGGAAGATGTAGCTCGTCCCGGTGGTCCCGAGGTTCAGGCCGCCGTACTTGTGGTCGTGCTGGGACATCTCGTCGCCGATCGACGCGCCCAGCGGGCGGGTCAGGATGTAGGCGAGCCAGAACGACAGCACCGCGTTGACCTTGAACGCGTAGTGGGCGATCGCCACGATCGCGATGGCACCGGCGAAGATCGCGATCGACACCGCGTAGCCGAGGTCGGCCTTCTCGGCCACCAGGTCGCCGGCGGCGGTGCCCAGCGCGAAGGTGAACAGGATCGCCAGCCAGTAGAACGTCTCACGGCGCCTGGTGACGATCGAGTGGATCGAGAGCGTGCGCTCCACGCCCCACCAGATCGCGAACACGACCGCCAGGATGCCCGCGAAGATCGGCGTGGTTGTCGTCAACGGCACGTTGTAGTGATCGCTCAGGTTGTCGGTGATCAGGGTGCCGAAGACGCTGATCACGACAACCAGCGCCCAGTACACGGTCGGCACGTAGCGCCGCAACCGGAACTGGGCCGCCAGCAACACGATCAACAGCGCGCCGGCGATGTACGTCGTGTTGGTCAGGCCGAAGCCGAGGTTCGTGTTGAGGTAGTCCGCCGCGGTCTCGCCGACCGTGGTGCACATGATCTTGATCAGCCAGAAGAAGAGGGTGACCTCTGGCACCTTGTTGAACATCCTGCGGCCGATTGATGCGGCCGTTTGCGT
>JAWVFY010000266.1:0-9039 GCA_033855575.1 Solirubrobacteraceae bacterium | reverse complement strand
CTACTCCGCCTTCGAGCTTGTCCGCTATTCCGGAGCGGCGGCGCCAGACGGCGAGCTCGCCACTCCACCACGGCTCCCCGCGATCGAGCGCGAGCTCGAGCGCTCTGTCGGTTTCGGCAGCGACGGCGCCGGGCCGACCTTCGAGCCAGAGTGCCTCCGCGCGCGCCGTCGCGACCGGTGCATCCGCTTGGAGCTCCTCGCCCCGTCGGGCGAGCGAGAGCGCCTCGTCCAGCAGCGGCCAGACCTCGGGATCCCCTCGCCGTGCACGGATCCGGCCAGTGATGGTGAGCGCGAAGATCCGGGGGATACGCGAGCGGCGCGGCTCTCGCAGCACGAGGGCGGCCGTGTCGACGGCGTCCTGCCAACGTCCCAGGTCGAACTGGAGTTGGGCGAGATAGCCGAGCAGGTAGCCGCGTCTCAGCTCCAACCCGTTCTCGCTCGCGTACTGGAGCGCCGGCTCGAGGTATTCGCCGGCGAGGGCATAGTCCCTCAGCCGCAACGCAGTCCGGGCGAGATTGGTCAACCCCCGGTTCACATCATCACCACGGTCGCAATCGGTGGCGAGGGCGAGGCTTCGCTCGATTTCCTCGCGGCCCTCGATCTCGCCGTGCAACAGCCTTGCCGTGCCGATGCTGCAAAGGGCGTGGATCGCCAGGTCCATCTCGCCGTGAGCTTCGGCCAGATCCAGTGCCCGCGCGCCCCACGAGACGGCGCCCTCGACATCCTCGGCCTCCATCGATAGGTGTGCCTGACGGCTGTACGCCATGGCCAGCTCGCGACCCGGCGGCCGGCGTTCCAACAGCTCGACCGCGCCGGAGGCGGCCTCGCGCGCGGCGGCGATGTGGCCCGGGCACCAGAGCACATTCGACAACTGCTCGAGGGCCCGCCCCTCCGCCCGCTCGTCGCCCAGATCCCGGTGCAGCCCAATCGCCTTCCGCAGCATGGCGATCGCCCCGTCGGTCTGGTCGATCATCATGCATTCGCTGCCCCCGCGCTCGAGGAGTTCGGCGCGCTGCTCGGGGGCCAGCCGCTCGGCGAAACGAAGGGCTCTTGCATATTGCGCGGCGCTCTCGCGATGGGCGCCGAACGAGCTTGCGCGATCAGCCGCGATCGGCGCAAACCGAAGCACCATCGCCGTGTCCCCTGCAGCCTCCGCGTGATGTGCAACCCGCGCTGGATCGGCGTCCGAGCTCTCGGTGAGCGCGGCGGCCGCCGCCCGGTTGAGCGAGACGCGGCGGTTCGGCGGGAGTGCCTCTTCGACCGCCAGTCGGGCAAGCTCGTGCCTGAAGGCGACCCCGCGCTCCGTTGCGAGGACCATTCCGGACGCGAGGCATTGCTCCAAGTGGTCCAGGTCTGCAGGCGCCAGCAGCTCGAGCAGCCAGACCTCCGCGTGAGGTGTGGCAACGGCGATCGCCTCGAGCAGCCGCCGGGCCGGCGCGGGAAGGCGGGCCATGCGCGCCAGCACGGCTTCACGCACGGTGGAGGGGACAGCGTCGACCTCGGCTGCGAGCGCCTCTGTGACGAAGAACGGGTTGCCCCCGGTCCGCCGGTAGAGGTCGTCGGCGTCGACTTGGTGTGGCTCAGCGAGAGTCTGCACCGCGGCCTGCGAGAGACCGGGGACGTCGAGGCGGCTAACGGAGGGCGAGGTCGAGATCTCGCCGAGGATGACCACCAGCGGGTGCTGGCGGTCGAGCTCGTCGTCGCGGAAGCTGGCCAGGACGAGCGCTCGAACCGACTCCACCTTCCGCGCCAACAGCCGCAGCACGTCGAGTGTCGCCTCGTCCGCCCAGTGAAGATCATCGAGCACGAGGACGGTGGTGCGCGTGCCTGACAGTTCTCGGACCACCGCGCCGACGATCTCGTGGGGTCTGGCCCCGCGGGATACAAGCTCCTCCAGTTCGCCATGGGTGACCTCAGCGATGTCGAAGAGCGGCCCGAGCGGCCCAGGCGTGGCCAGTGGCTCGCACACGCCCCAGAGGATTCGCGCCGACTCGCGATGTCGTTCGCAGAACTCCCTGAGCAGGGCGGTCTTGCCGATCCCTGCCTCTCCCCGAACAAGGACAAGCCCGCCCCGCGCGCTGTCGCGAACGGTGGCCAGGGATGTGTCGAGCGCCGCCAGCTGCTCGGAGCGCTCGATCAGGGCTCCGGTGTCGGCGGCGGCCGGGTGCAACAGGCGCTCCACGCAGCAATCATGTTCCGGTGGTCTGCCAGTTGCAACCAGGCGGGCCGGCCATTGACGCCTGGCTCAGTGGGGCGCCAGCGTGACACTCCGGCCGCAAACTAGGTACCGCGGCGTCCAAAGCTGGGTAATCCGGCCGATGTAACCGCGGCTGCGTGCGATCAGGCTCGTCGTGTCCCTGACGGGCCCGACGAAAGGAGGATCGACATGCCGCGGTACCTGGTGGAGCGCACGTTCCCCGAGGGACTCCAGATCGCACCCACCAACGGCGGCGCCGAAGTCTGTCGCTCACTGGTGGCGCGAAACAGCGAACAGAACGTGACGTGGGTGCATTCATACGTGAGCCAGGACGACCAGCACACGTTCTGCATCTACGACGGCCCAAGTCCGGAGGCGATCCGCAAGACGGCGAGCCTGAACGGACTGCCGGTCGACCACATCACGCAGGTCCGGGTTCTCGATCCCTACTTCTACGCGTGAGCGATCGACCAGCCTGAAGATCAAGTCACCGACATCACAGCACCAGATCCATCACCTACCAATCGATCACCACGGCCGCCAGACGGCGGCCAGGAGGAGACACTGATGTCCACATTTCAACTCAAGTTCCCGGTCGCGATCTGCGTGGCGATGCTGGCCGGTCTGAGTGCCGGCAGCGCATTCGCTGGGGAGATCACCGGCTCAGGCAAGCCGACCGCCGGCCCGCTCAACGCGAATTCGATCTGCGTGTTCTCGGGACAGAACGACGACCCGACCGCCCCGTTGAGCCTCGACCCCAACGTCGCCCCCAACGGACCCGGTGGCCACTCGCAGTCCTTCGGCCAGGACGTGAAGCTGGGGCTCGACCCCCGCACGTTCAACCCGGGTGACGCCTGCGGCCCCGGGACCAACCTGTCGCGCCAGAAGTAGCTCTTCCCGGTCGCCAGGGTGGGGACCGGCAGCCCGGCCCCCACCCTGGCCCGGTCCCACGACAACCACAGACCTCCGAGGAGGCATCATGAGCCAGGCAACCACGACCACCATCAACCGCCGGCGCGTCATCGTCGGCTTCGCCGCGGCGCTGCTCGTGTCGGCGCCCGTCGCCAGCACGATGGCCAGCGCGGCGGACGCGCGCACGCCGGACGCCCTCGATGCCGCGATCGCCGTACAGCGCGCGGTCCACCAGGTCCCGGCGCGGACCGACTTCCGCTCGCCGGACGCGCGGGACGCCGTACCGCAGGCCAGGGCCCCGCGGGGCGATGCAGGCTACGTCGGCCTGCGCACGCCGGCCACGCCAGCCCTGTCCCCGATCGCGCCGACCGCCCAGCCGGCCGGGCAGCCATCGACCTCCGGCTTCGCCTGGAGCTCCGTCGCCCTCTTGGTGGCCCTTGCGGCGGCCGCCGGGATGGGACTCAATGCGGCGCTGCGGCGGCGGCGGCTCGGCCGCCTCCTGACGCCTCGCTCCTAGTCCGAGTGGGACGAACGTTCCCTACGCGCTCGCGTCCGACGCGAGCGCGTACGTTCGGGCACCGGTGCCCGAATCGCCGGGAATCGCCCGTCATGTGCGACCTCAGTGTCTCGGCCGGCGAGGTCAGTCGCGAGCGCCCATCGTCCGTATCGGCCTCCTCTCGATGGATGTCAGCCGGCGGCGTTGGACCAGTCGAAGTCGTAGAGGATCCAGTTGCTGTCCTGGAACGAGAGGTGGATGCCTTCGGCCTCGATGTCGAAAGAGCCTTGGCCGCACTGGCCCTTCTTCCAGATGAATCCCTCATCGAGGACGATCGAGACGCCGTGCACTTCGCCGGTGACGGGGTTCTTCAGCGTGGTGCCAGTGGCCTCGCCGACGCCTTCGGCACGCATCGTCGTATCCAGACCCTCACCCTCGATCTCGACGGCGGCGCGCACGACGCCGGCAACCTCGAAGGTCGAGCCGAGGATCTCCCACGGCATTCCGCCGAGCTGGCCGGTGAAGATCTGAGCCAAGCAGCCGAGCTGCTCTTCGCTGACCTCGGGCGGCACGACGAACACGGCTCGGCCGTCACCGTCATGGATCGCCTTGGGCCAGTCGATGATCGCCATCACCGTGAGCTGTGAGAGGTCGACGTCGCCGCAGCTGCCTTCGTCGATCCGCGTGCCGACCGCGGCCTTGCAGCTGCCGTCCGGTGACGTGGGGAAGCCCGAGAAGTTGCAGGTGCAGCCGGGCTGGCAGTTGCAGAACTCATAGCCCGTCCCCTTCAACCGCCAGGCGGTCGTGGTCTCGGGAGTGGTGTCCGTCGCAGCCATGTGGTTCCTCCTAGGTGAGACGCATCAGGATTGACGTGTCAACGAGCAGCAGCCCGCCGACGATGGCGAACGCAGCACCCGCGGCGACGGAGATCGCCTCCCCGCGTGGAGCGTTCTTCTCGAGAACGATCAGACCGGTCAGCACTGCCATCCAAGCCAGGTTCATGGTCCCCAGCACCACGAGGACCGCGAAGATCGCCCAGCAGCACCCCAAGCAGAACCCGCCGTGGGCGGCGCCCATCCGCGCCGCCCCCCATGGGCGCTTGATGTTCCCGCCGAAGCGCAGGAAGAAGCCGATCGGCGAGCGGCAGTGACGCAGGCACAGCGTCTTCAGAGGCGTGAGCTGCCAGACCGCGGCGGCCAGGAACGTCGCTCCGGCAACCCGGGCGACCCAGGGCTGGCCGTCGGCGAGCGGCCTTTCGAGCGCGCGCCATGCGAAGTAGGCAGGAGCCGCCATCGCTGACCAGACCGCGAGGTAGCCGAGCACGAAGAACGCCGTGGGCGCGGCCCGGCCGCGCGCTGATGCGCGCGCGTAGAGCTTGACGACCGGGACGACCGCCGGAAGCATCATCGCCGCCATCATCGCCACCCACGCCACCACGAACGCCCCGACCGACATGCCGGCCTGCATGGCGGTCATCTCGCCCATACCGCCGGGGCCCGCGTCGGGAGCCATCCGCGCGGACCACCACCAGCCCGCCACCGCCATCAAGAGCAGGGCCAGCGGCACGCCTAGAGCAACCGCGGCTCCGTCGCGGCGGATCGGCACAGCCAGCCTGAGTGCTCCGATCTGCATGGTCGCCCTCCTTGGCGGACGACATTCTCAGATCGGTCCGGATGGATCAAGCCACCGGTTGGAGCGCCCCCTGGCGAACCGTCGCACTGCAGGGCCGAAGCGGCGTAGTGTCTTGCTTCGACGACCCGCAAACGGCGCACAGGCAGGAGGTCGGTCAGGTTGAGCACGACACGTGGCACCGACAGCACCGGTGCAGAGCAGCCGCTTCCGGCCGCTCAGATCTCGGTGCAGGAGGTCAGTCCCACGCCGGCATGCCTCACATTGCTGGTCAATTTCGGGATCGTCACTGGACGGACCCCGTCGCGGGTCGAGATCGAGGCCCTGTGGGACGCGATTCGGCTTGATGTCTCAGGGGCCATCATCAGCGTCGAGCACCGCTACGAGTTTCGAGGGTCTGCCGCTGAGGTCTGTTTGGATCAGGTTCGCATCGAGGTGCCCGACGAGACCGCGCTCCGAGACGAGTTGAGCCGCGTCGCGCCGAGGGTCTTGGAGGCCGCCCGCTGCTGGGTCGCGGAGTGCGTGGAGTCCCTCCAGGGCGCCATGACGCTGTCCGAGCGATTGGCTCGGCAGGCAGTAGTGAGCGACGCTTAGAGGGCCGGTCGGCTCGCGGGGCACTGCTGCGAACCGCAGCCGCGCTCGCCCTGGGGCCGGCTGTTTGGCCGGGAAAGGATGAAGATGCGCCGCGAGATGTCCGGGGAGGCGATGCGCGGGAGTCTGGCCTGCGAGTGCAACGAGAGTCTCCGAAATGGTCTTCCGACGCCGGCATCACGGCGGCATCACACGAGAAGTCGACGCCGCGCTGATCGTCTGATCCAAGTCCCCGATCCAGCCCTCCGTGGCTACAGTCTCAGTGTCTACCCAACGAAGGGATCGGCAAATGTCCAGCACGGAGAAGCCCGGCGACGACGTAGCGCACGACGAGGCAGCCGACGCTCACGATGCCGAACGCGAGCGCCACACGCGGGCCAGCTGGTACGACCACAAGGACGACCCTCAGATGTCTGAGCTGGACACCCGCGATGCCAGCGTCGACGGAGAAGCCGCCGAGGTGGATCGCGACCGTGCGCGTCTCGAACGCGCCCGCAACGAAGACTCCTGAGGGTTGCTCGACCGCCGGGAGCTCGGCGCGATCTTCGCCGGGGGGTTCGTGGGCGCCGTCGCCCGCGCTGCCCTCGCCAAGGCGCTGACCCACGGCCCCGCCGAATGGCCGTGGGCGACGTTCACGGTCAACGTCCTCGGCGCGTTCCTGCTGGGGTATTTCGCCACACGACTGCAGGAGCGACTGCCGCTCTCGTCCTATCGGCGGCCGTTCCTGGGCACGGGGATCTGCGGAGCGCTGACGACGTTCTCCACGATGCAGGTCGAGCTGCTGAAGATGATCGACGGCGGTCACTGGGGCCTCGTGTTCGGCTACGCCGCCGCGAGCATGACGGCCGGCTTTGCCGCAGTGTTCGTGGCCACGAACCTCGTGCGCCGCGCCAAGGTCGCAGCGTGAGCGACGTCCTGCTCTGGCTCGGCGTCGGATTCCTCGGCGGCTGCGGTGCGATCGCCCGATTCCTCGTCGACGCGATCGTCTCCACAAGAGCAGCAGGCCGGTTCCCGACCGGCACCTTCGTCGTCAACCTCACCGGCACGGTCGTCCTGGGCGTCCTGACCGGCCTGACCTTGAGCGGGGACGCGCTGCTGCTGGCCGGCACGGCGGTCATCGGCTCCTACACGACGTTCTCGACCTGGCTGTTCGAAACCCACCGGCTCGCGGAGGACAACGAGCGGCTGCTGGCGAGTGCCAACATCGTGCTGAGCCTCGTGCTCGGCGTCGCCGCCGCGGCGCTGGGCCGAGCGATCGCGGGGATCTGATGAACCAGGACTGCCTGAAGCTCACGACGTACTTCGGCGAGCGCGATCGCACGGACCGCAGGCTCCTCGCCGACGCGCTGATCGACATCTACGAGCGCCACGAGATCACGGCCAGTGCGTTGTTTCGCGGCATCGAGGGGTTCGGGATCAAGCATCGGCTCCAGACGTCCCGCCTGCTCACGCTGTCGGAAGACCTGCCGGTCGTGTCGGTCGCCGTCGATACGCGTCAGCGGATCCAGGGCCTGCTCGACGAGGTCACCGCCGCCACCACACACGGACTGGTCACGCTGGAGCGGGCGCGGATGATCACCGGCTCGGTCGAGCCGATCACGCTGCCCGAGGAGCTTCACGAGGCGACGAAGCTCACCGTCTACGTCGGCCGCCAGGAGCGGGCCGCCGGGCGCTCAGCCCATGAGGCCGTCGTCGAGTTGCTGCACCGCCGCGGGCTGGCCGGCGCCACAGTGCTGCTCGGCGTCGATGGGACCGCGCACGGGATCCGCGAGCGCGCGAAGTTCTTCAGCCGCAACGGCGAGGTCCCGATGATGATCATCAGCGTCGGCGACGGCGAGCTCATCGGCGAGCTCCTCCCGGAACTGGGCGCGCTGCTGCACCGTCCGCTGCTGACCCTCGAGCGCGTCCGGGTCTGCAAGCGCGCCGGTCAGCGGCTCGCCGAGCCGCGGGGCCTCGCCGGCAACGACCCCAGCGGCCTGGGGATCTGGCAGAAGCTCATGGTCTACAGCGGCGAGCAGTCCCGCCACGCGGGAGAGCCGCTCTACAGCTCGCTGATTCGCCGTCTGCGTGAGGAGGGCGCCGCGGGCGCCACCGCACTGCGCGGCTTCTGGGGATACCACGGCGACCACGCCCCGCACGGAGACCGCTTCTGGTCGGTCCGCCGCCACGTCCCGGTCGTCACGGTCATCGTCGACACACCGAACAACATCCGCCGCTGGTTCGCGATCGTCGACGAGTACACCGACGAGACTGGCCTGGTCACCAGCGAGATCGTGCCCGCACTACGAGCCACGGGGCCCGACATCGAACACGGCGGACTCGAGCTCGCAGACCCGACCTCGACAGCCTGAGCGGCACCAGCGGAGCCGATCATGAGTGCCCGGTCAGGCCGTCCGCCCGGCCGCCGCGGCACGCGCCGCGAGCACATCCACCTCGGCGCCCCACGGGTCCATTCCCAGCCGCCGGTACGTCGCGCCGGCGTCGACGAGGAGGCCCATCGCTCGGGCGTCGTCGTGGTCGAGCAGGAGGGCCGCCAGGTCGTGCTGCGCGTGGGCCCGCCATCCCGGCGCGCCCATCCGGTCCTCGGTGGCGATGGCGTCGGTCAGGTGGCGCACGGCGTCGTCGAGCCGCCCGGTCGCCGCGGCGAGGATGCCGAGGGCACGGACGACGGATCCGAACGGCGCCTCCAACGGGGCCTCGGCGTAGAAGCCGTCGAACGGCAGGAGGACGTCGTAGACGTACTGCGCCGCGTCGACGTCGGCCGCCTGGGCACAGGCCTCCGCCAGGACGGCCATCGAGAACAGCCATTCGGCGTCGACGTAGTCGTGGGCGAGGTCGCCGCTGAGCAGGCGATCGAGCAAGCGGCGGGCCTCGTCACGGCGGCCGAGCCGGGCGTGCACGTCGGCGAGAGCGCAGCGAAAGCGCCACTGGGCGGGGTAGCGATCCACAGCGCGGGCACAGGCGCCGACGATCTCGCCGAGCCGCCCCTGCGCCCGCCGCAGCACGAACGTCGCGAGCGTGTGCGACACGCCGGCGTTCCAGCTCTGGGCTCGCTCGCCCAACTCGAGCGCCTGCTCGACCAGGGCCTCGGCGTCGACGAGCCGGCCCTCCATCAGAGCCAGGACGGCGCCGGACGCGCAGACCGACCACAGGTGCGTGGGCTGACGGAGCTGCTGCGCCAGCTCTCCGAGCGCGGCGAGCTCGACGTCCACCC
>JAWVFY010000265.1:0-5813 GCA_033855575.1 Solirubrobacteraceae bacterium | reverse complement strand
ATCGCGAGCAGCCCGCCGACGAAGAGGAAGAAGAACGAGGTGACGACGTACTGCGTGCCGATCACCTTGTGGTCCGTGTTGACCCGGAAGTAGTCCTTCCACGAACGCGCGCCGTGGCTCGAGTGGTCCTCGGGGCGCGTGGGCTTCCCGGCCGCCCAGTAGAACCAGTAGTCGAAGGCGCCGAGGCCGACGAGGAAGAACAGCGGCGTCGCGAGCAGGATGATCGGTGCCGCGGCGGCGGCGTTCAGGACCGGATGCAGGTGGTAGGCCCAGCGCAGCAGGGCACTCAGGCCGAAGCTGAAGCCGACGCCCAGCGCCGTGAACTCGAGCGCTCGGAAGAGGCTCGGGCTGCGCATCAGCGGCGGGAGCCGGTGGCCGGCGGTGGGGGCGGCAGTGCTCACTTCGACGTCACCTTGTCCAGGTAGTTCACCAGAGCGGTCAGCTCGGCGGGGGAGAGCGTCTTGCTGAAGTCCTGCGGCATGACGTCCTTGGGATAGCCCGGCGTGATGAGCGCGTTGGGCGAGACGATGTCCTGGCGGATCTGGGCGGGCGTCTGGTTGACCAGCACCTTGCCGAGGTTGGGCCCCACCGTGCCGGTCGCGCCCGCGGCGGCGAGCGTGTGGCAGCTGGCGCATGCGGTCGACGTGCCGTTGCCGTTGAGGAAGATCGCCTTGGCGTCCGGGGCGGCTGCGGCGGTCTGGCCGCCGCCGGTCGCCGACGACGCCGGCGTGGGGTTGGCCAGCTTGTTCAGCCACGCGTCGAAGTCCTGGGCGCTCAGCACGTGGACCGTGCTGCGCATGAACGCGTGGCCCAGGCCGCACAGCTCGGCGCAGACGACGGGGTAGGTCCCGAGCCTGCTGGGCGTCACGCGGTAGTGGGTGGTGATGCCCGGCACCGTGTCGATCTTCATCCGGAACGCCGGCACCCAGAAGTCGTGCAGCACGTCGGCGGTGTTGATGTCGAACTTCACCGACTGGTCGATCGGCAGGTAGAGCTGGTCGGAGGACACGAGCTTGCCGCTCGGGGCGCGGTACTGGAACTTCCAGGCGAACTGCTGGGCCATGACGTGCACGTGGCGCTCGGTGGCGGCGTTGGCCGGCGCCTTCTCGATGTCGTGCAGCACCAGGTAGGCGTAGACGACCAGCCCCGCGATGAGGATCGACGGGACCGCGGTCCAGACGATCTCCAGCCGCGTGCTGCCGTGGATCGGCGCGCCGTCCTCGAGCTCCTGGCCCGGCCGGACCCGGAAGGTCTTGACCGAGAAGAGGATCACGGTGGTGACCGTGACGAAGATCGGGATCGACACGATCAGCAGGACGTTCCACAGCGTGTCGATCGGTCCGGCCTGCGTGGAGGCCGACGGGGGGAACCAGTGGATCAGCAGCGCTGCGGTGATCCCGATCGCCGAGGCGATCACGCCGACGATGACCGCCCCGAGGATGTTCCGGTTGCCTCGCCTCACGGCGGGAGATCCTACGGATTCGCTGCGACGAATGGCCGCAGACGGCCCGCCGGCCCTCGTCAGGCCGTGGCCGAAGCGGCCGCGCTGCCGCTGTTGGACCGGGAGAAGCGTTGCTCGGCGGCGCGGAAGCCCGACGGGGCGGCGCCGTGGTGGCGACGGAAGGCCTTGGCGAACTGCGCCGGCTGGCGGTAGCCCACGCGGTGGGCGACCTCGCGGATGGTCATGTTCTGGTGGCGCAGCAGCTCGCCGGCGCGCTCCATCCGTACCGCGGCCAGGTGCTCGCGGAAGGTCGTGTCGCCCACCTCGGCGTAGGAGCGCTGCAGCTGGCGGCGCGATGTGGCCACGCGGCGGGCGAGGTCGTCGAGCCCGAGATCGTTGGCGTATTCGCGCTCCACGATGGCCACCGCCTCCTCGAAGAGGGTGCGGCGCAGGCGTGTGGTGGTCGGGCGCTGGACGGGCATGGGGGGCCTGAAGGACCTACTACCCCAACAACCGGTCGGGGATGCTACTGTCGAGCTTGCGTCATTCGTTGCAAGCAGCACAGGAGGTCGAATGCAGGTTCGGGATGGTATGAGCACGGTGGTCCTGACGGTGGGGCCGGGACACACGCTTCGCGAGGCGGCCAGGCTGATGGCCGACCGGCGCGTCGGCGCCGCGGTGGTCATGGACCCCGAGGCCCAGGGTACGGGGATCTTCACCGAGCGCGACCTGCTCGAATCGCTCGGCGCCGGCCAGGACCCGGATGCCGAGAAGGTGGCCGACCACCTGACCTCGAGCCTGGTCTACGCCGCCCCGGACTGGTCGCTGGAGGAAGCGGCCGTGGCCATGGTTCGTGGCGGCTTCCGCCACCTCGTGGTGCTCGAGGGCGGCGAGGTCACCGGCATCGTCTCGATGCGCGACATCGTGCGCTGCTGGACCGAGGACGGGGCGGTCTGCGACGTCCCCGAGTCCGCCGAGCTCGGCAGCGCCGCCTAGCTTCCGAGGAAGCGCTCGACGTCGGCGGCCTCGGCCGCCAACGCGCGTTGCACGGCGCGGTCCAGGGGCGCGAACGGGGTGAGCTCCACGCGGCCGCCCGGCAGGCCCCAGGTGCCGGCGGCGCGGCCCTCGACGAGCGCGAACGGGCGGAACAGTCCGTTGGTGGTGACGATGCCGCGGTGCTCGCCGACGATCGGCGAGCGGTCGGCCCAGCCGTGCAACAGGGGGTCGAATGGGCCGAGCAGCCGGGGCGGGGGAAGGCCGGTGGCGGCCGGGCGCCGGCGCAGGTCGACCAGGCCGTCGGGGCGCTGCGCCAGCTCGCCGGCGATCGCCGCCAGCCCGGCGCGCGCGTCGCGCAGCGGCAGGCCGGCCCACTTGGCGAGGTCGCGGTCGCCGGCTGGGCCGTGGCCGGCGAGGTAGCGCCGGGCCAGCTCCGCCAGCGCGGCCGGCCGATCGGGGACCGGGGCGGCCGGCAGCCAGTCGCGGACAAGCACGAAGGCCTGCTCGCCGTCGCGCACGGGCGCGCGGACGACGAGCCCCAGCAGGGTGGCCCGCACGAGGACGTGCACCAGCGCCTGGCCCTGCGTGGGCACGCCGGCGGCGTCGAGCCGCGCCCGCAGCTCGCGCCGCGTCAGCGGGCCGTCGGCGGCCAGCGCGCGCTCGATGGTCGCGACGCCCCTGGCGGCCGCCGCCGGGCTCACGCCCTCCTGCTCGAGTCGTCGCAGGTTGCCGGTCGCCAGCGGCGGCGTCGTCAGGGCGTGCAGCCAGGCGTGGTCCTCGGCGGCGATCAGGTGCAGGGTGCCGCGGTTGACCCAGGTGATGACCAGCGAACGGTCCTCGGTCAACGCGCGGTCGACATCGGTCGCCCGCAGCCCGCTCGTCCGCGCCCGGATCGCCAGCCGTGCCCCGCGCGGATCCTGCGCCTGGACGGCCAGCAGCCGCCGTGCGACGGCGACGGGATCGCCGGCCGGCGGCCCCGTGAGGAGCTGCGCGGCGAGCCGGAGCTCCTGGGCCGAGCCGGCGCTCAGTGCTGGTCGTGGTGCGCCGGGAGCTCGGAGAGCTCGTGGCGGGCGTCGCGGACCCAGCGGATGATGACCCAGATCGCGCCGACGCCGCCGAAGATCGACAGGATCACCGTGGTCGTGACCCCGACCAGCGCGACGGTCAGGAAGAAGGCCAGCAGGACCGGCTGCAGGCTCCCCTCCGGGATGTGGATCTCCTCGCCGGCGGGCGGGATCTCGCGGTCCAGGGGGCTCATGAGACGTAGATGGCCGCGGCCACGAAGGTCATGCCGAACATGAACAGGCAGACCGCCGTGACGATCAGGCCGGAGCGGATGTTCTTGCGGGCGAGGTTGCGGTCCATGGGGCCTCCGAGATCCTATAGGCGGGCGTCGGCCACCATCGCGGCGAACAGCAGCGCGAGATAGGCCAGGGAGAAGAGGTAGAGCTGCAGCGCGGCGCTGCGGGTGGCGCGGTTGTACAGGCGCACCGCTCCGTGAATGAAGCCGACGCCCAGCACGAGCGAGGCGGTGAGGTAGATGCCGCCCATGCCGCCGGCGCAGAACGGCAGCTGGGTCACCGCGTAGAGCAGGATCGAGTAGAGCAGGATCTGGCGGCGGGTCTCGGCCTCGCCGCGGACGACGGGGAGCATCGGAACGGCGACCTTCGCGTACTCGTCCTTCATCAGCAGCGACAGCGCCCAGAAGTGCGGCGGCGTCCAGAAGAAGACGATGAAGAACAGGATCACCGCGGTACCGCTCACCGAGCCGGTCACCGCCGCCCAGGCGACGAGCGGCGGGACCGCGCCGGCGGCGCCGCCGATGACGATGTTCTGCGGCGTGCGGCGCTTGAGCCAGACCGTGTAGACGAAGACGTAGCCCAGGAAGCCGGCGAACGACAGCGCCGCGGCCAGCGGGTTGACCAGCAGCCACAGCTCGACGATCGACGTCGCGGCCAGGGCGATCCCGAACCACAGGGCGACGGGCGCGGGGATCCGGCCCGACGGGACCGGACGGTCGGCCGTGCGGGCCATCGCGGCATCGATGTCGCGGTCATACCAGTGGTTGACTGCACCGGCGCCGCCGGCCGACAGGTAGCCGCCGAGGCACGTGGCGAGGATCAGCCCGAGCGACGGGTGCCCGGCGATCAGCATCGTCGTCACCGTCGTGAACAGCAGCAGCGACTGGACCTTGGGCTTGGTCAGGTCCAGCAGGTCCGCCGCGACCTGGAGGGCGGCGGGGCGGGCGCGGACGGCAACGGCGCTCGCATCCATCAGGACCGGACCAGGGACTCCTCGACGGGCTGCGCGGGTTGGTCAGGCGGTCCCGACGTCTGGCGCTGCACCTGCCGGCGGATGTCCTTCATCGGCTCGACCGACCGCACGCGCGGGATGACGTCGAAGTTGTTCAGCGGCGGGGGCGACGTGGTGAACCACTCCAGCGTGTTGGCCTTCCACGGATCCGGTCCCGCGATCGTGCCGCGCCTGACGCTGCGGGTGACGTTGACGACCGTCATCAGGATGCCGACGGCCAGGATGAACGACCCGATCGTCGAGATCAGGTTGTAGGTGGCCAGGCTGCCGACGTCCGGGTAGCGGTAGATGCGCCGCGGCATGCCCGACAGCCCCATCGAGTGCTGGATGAGGAAGGTCACGTGGAAGCCCACGAGCATGAAGCCGAACGACAGCTTGCCGAGGCCCTCGCTGAGCATCCGGCCGGTGATCTTGGGAAACCAGTAGTAGATCCCGGCGAAGATCCCGAACACCGCGCCGCCCATCAGCACGTAGTGCAGGTGGGCCACCACGAAGTAGGTGTCGGTCAGCTGCCAGTCGACCGGGAAGACGGCCAGGAAGATGCCGGTGATCCCGCCCATCACGAACGTCCCGATGAACCCGACGCAGAACAGCAGGGCGGTCGTGTACTCGATCGTCCCGCGCCACAGGGTGGCGATCCAGTTGAAGATCTTCACGCCCGTCGGTACCGCGATCAGGAACGAGCCGAGCATGAAGAACACCAGCACGACGGCCGGGCTCGGCGTGGCGAACATGTGGTGCGCCCAGACCAGCAGGCCGAGGAAGGCGATGATCACCGTTGACGCCGCGATCGCCTTGTAGCCGAAGATCGGCTTGCGAGCGAACACCGGCAGGACCTCGGAGATGATCCCGAACCCCGGCAGCACCATGATGTAGACCTCGGGGTGCCCGAAGAACCAGAACAGGTGTTGCCACAGCAGCGGGCTGCCGCCCTGTGACGGGTCGTAGAAGTGCGTCCCGAAGTGCCGGTCGGTCAGCAGCAGCGTGACGGCCGCCGCGACCACCGGCAGCGCCAGGATCAGCAGCAGCGAGTAGGTCAGGATCGTCCAGACGAACAGCGGCA